>DATCWI010000016.1:0-50836 GCA_036566425.1 Nitrososphaera sp. | reverse complement strand
TAATGACAACAGCTTCAAGAAATGTAGCAGAATTAGAGATAGAGGATATCGAAGGTATTGGGCCAACTACAGCCCGCAAGATGAAGGAAGCAGGAATAAGTTCAGTTATGGAGCTTGCGACAGCAATACCAGAGGAGCTCGCTACAGATTTGGGAGGCTCAAAAGAAACTGCTGCTACTTTTATCATGGCAGCTCAAAAACTGCTAAGGGAGAGCGGTATACTTGACAATGAATTCACTACTGCAGACGTTGAGCTTGAAAAGAGAAAGTCTCTATTGCGCTGCAGCACTGGGGCAAAATCCCTTGACGAATTGTTACTTGGAGGTATTGAGACTCAGGCAATTACAGAGTTTTACGGTGAATTTGGAAGTGGTAAATCACAGATATGTCACACCTTATGTGTCACCGCGCAACTGCCAGTAGAACAAGGCGGGCTTAGTGGCGGAGCTATATTGATTGACACTGAAGGAACATTTAGGCCGGAAAGAGTAGATCAAATAGCAAGAGCAAGGGGTCTAGATCCAAGTGAAATACTGAAGAAGATAGCAATATGCAAGGCTTATAACAGCAGCCACCTTGAGCTAATAGTCAAGTCGATGGGCAAATACATCGACGACTTTAACGCCAAAATGATAATAATTGATAGCATCATTTCGCTTCACCGCGCCGAGTTTGCTGGCAGAGGCACTCTAGCAGATAGGCAGCAGCGACTTAATAGCATCATGCACAAGCTGGTAAAGATTGCTGAGATTTACAACGTGGCAATAATTGTTACAAACCAAGTTCAGTCTACGCCAGATACATTCTTTGGGGATCCGACGAAACCTGCAGGCGGAAACGTAATTGGACATGCATCAACATACAGGATATACCTGCGCAAGGCTGGAAATGATAGAATAGCCAAGATAATTGATTCGCCATACCATCCATATTCTGATGTCAGATTTACTGTAAACGAAAAAGGCGTTGACGATATTGATTCAGACGTGCCAAGAAAAAGGACGGCAAGAGAAAAAGACGACGACTAGTTAGACTAGAGAAAACCTCTTCTCTGCCTCTTTTAATTTGTCCAAGTCTCCACAATATTTTATCAGCTGAAATAACTTGTCCCTGGCTTTACCGCTTTTTATGGCATCCCTTGCATATTCCACACCTTCTTTAAGGTTAGAGGCATTTTTGCTGATGACTAGCGCAGCAGCAGCATTGAGAACCACGACATCTATTTTTTCTTTGCTAGCCTTCCCATAAATTGTTTGCAGTGTATTGCTAATAGAATCTATTTTTGAACTAACTACCAATTGTTCAGGCTTAGCCACTTCCATCCCTACTGCGTTAGGATGAAGGGTTATCCTTCTTGTTGTATGATTTCCGCTTGAGACCCAATAAATATCATTTTGACAAGTGTTTGAAAGTTCATCAAAACCATCTTGGGCATGAACTATCATTGCTTCACTAACATATCCTAAGCACACTTCAGAGAAAACTTGAAGAAGCTGTGGCTCGAAAACCCCGACGAGTTGACCCGAGAGATTAGTAGTGGGGTTGCTTAGTGGACCAATTTTGTTAAATACCGTCCTAATTCCAAGGGTTTTTCTTATTTTGGCTACGTTTTTCATGGATGGGTGGAATAATGGCGCAAATAGAAATCCTATGCCAATGTTCTCGATACAAGATTGAACTTGTGTTGGTGGAACATTTAGATCAAGTCCAACATATTCAAGAAAGTCTGCGCTGCCGCAGAGGCTGGAAGCTGATCTGTTGCCGTGCTTGGCGACTTTGGCAGACGCTGCAGCTGCCACTAAAGCTGCTGCAGTGCTGATGTTAAATGATTTTCTTGAATCGCCACCTGTTCCGCAAGTATCAATAAGAGACCCATTGACTTTAGGTGTAATCTTAGTCGCATGCTTTCTCAATGAAAGAAGAATTGATCGAAGCTCTTCTGGCGTCTCTCCTTTCATTGACAGCGCTACAAGAAAAGCTGCAACTGCTGTATCGGGTACGGTCACATCAAGGATTGCATCAAGAGCGTCAATTATTTCTCCAGCGGATAAGTCTGTCTTTGAAACCAACTTTTTTATTTCAGCTTGCAAATCTGTTGATACGGTCATCTTTTCACCATAGAGATAAAGTTCAAAAGCATCCTCTGTCCTTCGCCTGTAAGGACAGACTCAGGGTGAAATTGAACTCCTTCCATAAGGTAATGCCTATGTCTGATGCCCATTATCTCGCCATCATCCATCGCTCTTGCTGTGACTTCGAGACAGGATGGCAGCGTTTTCTGGTCCGCTACGAGCGAATGATAACGGGTTGCCTTAAATGGGTTTGCAATATTTTCAAAGAGCCCATCGTGCGTATATTGAATGGGGCTTGTCTTTCCGTGTCTAATTTTTTTGGCATTTATGATCTTGCCACCAAATGCATGAACAATGCCTTGATGTCCGAGGCAGACTCCTAAGATAGGGATTCTATCTCCGAGTTGTCTTATTATATCTGTACCTACCCCAAAGTATTTACGGTCTGCTGGATGGCCAGGACCAGGAGAAATGACTATTGCATCAGGATCCATCCTAACAACATCGCTCACTGTTATAGTATCATTCCTTAAGACCGTTGGTTTGACCCTTAGTTCTCCTAGTATCTGAGCAAGGTTGTATACAAAAGAGTCATAATTATCGATAACGAGTATCTTCATTCAAAACACCTATTTGAGAGCAGAGGACCTGCTAGTGACAGAAACCTAAAGCTGCCAAAAACGACCGCCTCTTTGCATAATCTCCAGAGTTTTGATCAGCTTTACTGTATTTAAGCTTAATGTGATTATCAAAAGCTAGGCCAAGGATTTAGGAATCTATATAACACATACAAACTATTTGATTTTCGTAATAAATCTCAAGTGATCGTTTTGGTCAGGATCTTCATCAATGGATATGGAAACATAGGACGTCGTCTTGCAAGCTCACTGACACTCGATAAAGAGATCCAGTTGGTCGGTGTTGCAAAATATAGCATAGACGACAAGGTGAAGGAGGCATTGGAGAACCATTATGATGTTTACGTGCCAAAGGAAGCACTCGGCAACTTCAAAGAAAAAGGCTACAAAGTAGGAGGCTCAATTGCAGACGCTGTCGAGCGGTGCGATTTGGTGGTTGATGCTGCAAAGGAGGGAGCAGGATACGACAATAAGAAGAACTTCTATGAGCCTATGGACAAGCCAGCAATATTTCAGGGTGGAGAAGATAGGAATGGCGAGCGGGCAGTAGCAGATATGATCCATAACTCGCGCGTTAACTACGACAAAGCCGCAGGGAAGACATATGTTATACAAGGTAGCTGCAATGTGTCTGGCATGGGCAGGGTAATGCAACCGCTGATACAAAATTATGGCGATGGGATCAGACGATTTGATATCGAACTTGTCAGACGCTGGGCAGACCTCGAAGACACCAAGGCTGTCAAAGACTCAATAGAATGGGATAGAAATCCACACCATCAAGATGATGTTAAGGATTTTATTCCTAGTGCTAACCTATATGTTGATGCTTTCAAGGTTCCCTCAAGGATGATGCATCTGCATCAGATGTTTGTCCGCTTTGATGACGGAGAAGGTGCACCGACTAAAGATCAGATACTTGAATGCTTCCGTAATGAGTTTGGAGTCGCAACTATCAGCTCTGCCAAAGGTACAGGTGATGTTAGAAAAAAGGCACTTGAACTTGGATTTCCTCATGGCGATACCAACATGGTACATATTCACCAGGATATTCTGAGAGTTCAGGATGACACTGTCAAAATAGCTTACTCAGACGATCAAACTGGCATGGTGATACCAGAGAACTACCTTCTGATTCAGTCGATGGTATTTAGACGATCAAGAGATGAAGCACTCAAAAAGGCCGATAGTCTGTTTCAGATGACGAAGAGGCGCACTATGCTAGAAGAGGAATTTAAATAAATTCTTTCTATTTTAACTCGGTATCGTTTTCTAACCCGTTATCACTTTGACAAGCAACAGGGTGAGAGTTGCGAGATATCGTACATATGATCCTTGCTCAAAACATTCCTGTCTGCTCTTAGACAATCCATAAACAAGCTAGACGCGCATAAGACATTTTATTATCAAATCGCTAATCTATTGCTTACATGATCCTTCCAATAGTTGCACGACAGAAATAGAACAATTCAAATAGCGTTTCGATCCATAGCAGGTTAGCAAGATAAGTTGCAGTCCACTAAGCAATGCGCTCTATGCGCTACCACACTTCCCATAGAGAGCGAGATCAGCATTTGCAGCGAATGTATCAAATGTGCCGACTGCTGTGTGGGTCTAGAAAAGTTGAAGGAATAGAACGTTACTCCACCATTTTCAGTGTGTCAGTTGTTGTCACAATTCCGATTACATTGCCTTTTTGGCTTACTAGAATACACTTAGCAAATCTTACAAGTGGAATAAGTGCTTTGGCTGGAGTCGACACGTCGACTATCGGAGGCGGCGGCTCCATGGCTTGGAAAACCTGCATATTCCTAACATCCTTTTCATCTTTTTCCAGCATCACTTTGGCAAGCCCGTCCTCTGTCAATATACCCACAACTCTGGAAGAGTCAAATACCGGGATCTGGCTTATTGAATTGTCGCGCATAACATCTATTGCTTTATGAAGTTTTTCGTCCTTTTGTACAGAAATAGGACCATGGCTGCAAATATCTCCCGCCTTCATAGAGGTACGCCCTTCAAGAGAGCTCAAGACTTCGAAGATCTTGCGAGCAGTTTCATAACTCGGTTTGCATCTTCCTGATTCGATTTGGTTTATCATCGAGGTGCTAATTCCCGTCAAGGCGGCTAACCTTCTCTGGGTAATTCCAAGTCGCATTCTAGCCTGCCTGATATATTCGAGCCTAGGTAGCATGTTTGCCGACTCTAATTTTCAATTCCGCACTTATAAGCTACCTGAGAAATTGAAGCCTTATATTATATGCGAACAAATTTTTCTTGTTACAATATTCAATGGCAAATGATGGTAACAGCAAATGGGATTCAGTAAAGCGATATAAACTGACAAAGATGATAAATGAACTGTCAAGTATTTCAGGGCATGGTACCGAACTTGTCACAGTATACATTCCCCCGCGTAGACCAGTGTTTGATGTTATTTCTCAACTTCGCAATGAAGCGGGCACAGCTTCTAATATCAAGTCAGACCTTACCAGAACCCATGTGCAAGACGCACTTAGCAGAACCATTGAGCAACTGAAATTGTTCAAGGAAACACCTGAGAATGGGCTAATAATTTTCTGTGGTGCAATCCCAAACGAAAAAGGTATTGGGAAAGAAAAAATCGAGATATATCCTGTACTACCACCAAAGCCTGTCCAAATCAGCCTCTACAGGTGCGACGATCACTTTTGGACCGACCACCTCAAGGAAATGATGAAAGACGATAAAGTAATTGGCATATTATCAATAGACACCCAGGAAACCGGGATTGGTATACTCACTGGCGATCGGTGGGAAGTTATTGACTCGCTTACATCCGGCGTAGCTGGCAAACACCGTCAAGGGGGCCAGTCAGCAAGGAGATTCGAACGGTTAAGGGAAAATGAGTTGAATGAATATTATCACAGAGTGGCAGACCATGTAAAGCAGGTTTTTATAGATCAATATAACGTAAAGGGCACAATTGTAGGAGGCCCAGGGCCAACAAAAGAGAATTTTCTAAAAGAGGAGTACCTTGACTACCGCTTGCAAAACAGCATTTTAGCGACCCTTGATAGCTCTTATTCCGGCGAAGAAGGTGTGCGCGAGTTGATAGAAAAGGCACAAAAAGAAGGTATCTTACAGGAGTTTCGTGTAATGGAAGAAAAACAGCTTATCAAAAGATTTATGGCCGAAGTGCATTCTGGACGCGGCCTAGGAATATACGGTATTCATGATGTAGTAAAGGCGTTGGAAAGCGGCATCGCGGATCTGGTTTTGGTAACTGATGATATCACGTATGTGAAGCTGGAGATTCGATGCAAGGCCTGTAAGAATATCCAAACAATGATGATAGACAGACCCCAACTGATCAGTACAAAACAAGAGTGGCTTTCAAAACAGTGTCCAGTATGCTCTAGTACAGACCTCGAACTTGTAGACAAAGATATAGTCGACTACCTTAATGAACTTGCTATAAAGACAGGATGTAGGCTGGAAGTCATTTCTGGCAAAACAGAAGAAGGAGCGCAACTTGCCAGCCTTGGTAAAATAGGCGCTGTCCTACGCTACAAACCTATGTAGTCTCACATGAGCATTCCGATATGTCCTTGAAGCAACCACTGCAGACCGCAAACGTGTTGCAACCCGCAGGTGTGCATGCTTCAAATGGTCTGGAATCTCTACCGCAACTGCATTTTTGCATTGATTGTTTTGCGTTATAGGAAGATATGTGTGTATTGCAGAAGCTAAAGGACGATGTTTAGTGCTCTGGATTTTAAGTTTAATAATTGTCACAAGAAACAAATGTAAGAAAATGGGCTTGGAAAATACTAGTTATACAAATGAGACTAAACTATCACCTCTTCTCCCCAAGGATGGCACTTTTGGGTATGTTATTTTGCATACGCAGAAAAGTATCAAGAAGGCGTTCTCCTACCCGCATACTAATCTGGTATCGAACACTCTATTTTGTGTCATTCTCTAATTCTGTGATATTCTTGCCATTGATGGGTCATTAATTAAACTGACACCCAACTATGTTCGCGCAAATTGGGAATATTAAGCAATTTAATATAACAATTGGATACCTTGACAAGTATTAAATAAAGGCCTAGAAGTATGAGATCATGAAGTATGCCTGCTCAAATGAAGGTTCATCCATCATTCTTTAAAGAATTCGCTACTAAGACTTGGGTCTCTCCGACGGAGATTATAAAAGAACTCGTAGAGAATGCATTTGATGAAGACGCAACTAAAGTTCTTATCACAGTGCTGAGCAACGGCTCGATTGCTATTGAAGATGACGCAGGAATGGATCAAAATGAAATGGAAAAATTCCTACTCTTGGGTTCGCCCCACAAGAGAACTGAATCCATTTCACCCAAATTAAAGAGAATTAGAACAGGCAGATATGGAACTGGAAGACTATCATTCTTGACATCATTTGAGAGCATGAGAATACGCACTCGTCGCCAGAATTTCACGAAAGCGCTCGCGATCAATGCGGATGTGCTTGAACGGTTGTATACTGGGAATGCTAAGCTTGATGACCTAAGAGAGCCTCCCCTTAAACGAGACGGAACAGAACTTCTCATGACTGGGGCCAAAACTCAGCTGGACACATTCAAGGTAATCAAAGAGATTCGAAAACTCGCAATTATAAGACAACCATTGTTTGAGGTCTATATCAAAACAGCAGAGAGATTCAAAGAATGGCAGTTTGATGGGGCTCAGATAGTAAAAGCCCCAGAGATACAAGGTCATAGAATACCTGTCAACCTTGAAAATGGCAAAATAACTGGAGAAATCATTATTGCAAGGCGACCCCTATCAGAAGATGAGCGAGGAATAGCGGTCATGGTAGGAAACCATGTTGTGATGCGCAGCAGTTTTGGCTTTGACACAAAGCTGAATCGTGTAACTGGGTTTATCAGATGTGATAGCCTCACGACCAGGTTTGCTGACAAATCTGCAATAATTGAAGATATTGAATATTCGAAGTTTAATCAGATGATAAAAACATTTGTCATTGATAGGGTCATTCCCGGGTTGACAGAATACGAAGATGTACTGATAACTCGGGAGGAATCTCGGATCTATCGTGAAATTGACAAGATACTCGGACAAGCCATGATTGACAATCTCGAACTTGAAGAGGAAGTGCAAGGCTATGAGCTCGTCCAAATAAAAGAAAGAGTGAGGGGTACCGCTAGTGCGAAGGACGAAGAAGAAGAAGAGAAGCATCGACAGACGGCCCACACCAGTGACAAACACAACATCGCAGAATATGAACAGGTCGAACAGTCTCCTGCTGGGAGTGCATCAATCTCTAAGACTGCAACTACGCCGTTACCTACGGTCCCAGAACCGAATGTATCTAGCAGCCTGTCCAATGCGGGATCGGAAGGCTTGGTTGCAGAGGTAATCGATGACACACAGGGCGCCACCGATGGAATGATTAAAACAAGAAATGTACGTAAACCAATAGTGAAGAAGACCTTTGCTCTCAAAAGAATAGGATACAAAGTGATTCCCTACGAAGATGAGAGTGATTCTCGTTACAGCTTTATCACTGAGAATATTGTTTTCGTAAATAAGGCCAATCCGACCTACAGGGCAGAAGCGACAAGAGGAGACGAATTCCTTATGAGACATGTCATAAGCATTGTTGCTGAGGCAGTCGCGCAGGCTAAACATCCAGAAGGGAAGGAAGCACTTGAATTACAGAATAGGCTTGTGGCTGAGGCCATCAGGATACACGACACCAATGTAACAAAGCGTTAGAGAATCAAAATCATTAATTTCTTTGGCATTTTTTTCGCTCAACCAATAGAAACGACTAAATCTAACTGCGACAGCGATGTACATCGCATATGGCGTTTGCAGAATTCATGCCGGGGGCGACGGTAGTAGGTATATCCTATAATGATGGAGTTATATTGGCAGCAGACAAAAGAGTTTCGTTTGGGAACTTTGTAGTGAACAAGAATATTAAAAAGACATTCTCTGTAACGGATCACGTTGGAGCGGCATGCGCTGGCATGGTCGCTGACATGCAGGTACTTGTAAGGCAGGTGGAGGCATTGGCCAAGATCCGCAAGTTGGAGACGCGGCGTGAGGTTGCTCCAAACTCGATCGCAAAGCTAATGTCAGTTATTATGTTTGAGAGAAGATATTTTCCACTGTTGACTCAGGTCATTGTGGGAGGTATCAACGAAAAACCTGAAATATATACCCTTGATCCACTCGGTTCGGTACTTCCCGATGACTATGCTGCAGTAGGCACAGGAGCAGAAGGGGCACTTGGCATCATGGATGCGGAATTTAAGCCAAATATGTCGGAAGAGGCAGTTAAAGAATTGGCCTCCAGAGCTATCAGGTCTGCGACCCAGCGTGATGCTGCAAGTGGAGATGGGATTGACATATTGTATGTAACGAGAACTGGCCACAGGGAAGAAACAATAAGACCTTCCTAATCTCTTATATTTTCTTGTAGGCTTCCCAGATTTTGTCGCTAACATAGTGAACCGTATCTATGATGCAGCCTTTGACCATTGCTTTTGCCGCTTCGCTGTCTTCAAGAGCAAGTCCCACAGCAAGCGCTCTCCCATGGGTCTGGTCTCTTACTGCTACAATTTCTCCTTTTTTGAACGAGTCAAAATCGACTATACCAGGTCGCATCACCTTGGCCCCGTTGCAAACAAATTTTACTGCGCCTCTGTCTATTGTCACAGAAGGAAAGCGCTGCAAGTTTTCTTGCTCGCCAAGGAATGGTACTATTGAGCCGCCTACTTGAGCCGCTATGATCTTATCAGCTCTCAATAGCCACTTATCTCGTTCAATCTCGTATACCTTGATATTCTTAACCTTTGGAATAAGGTCTTGGGGCCATGCGGAAGTTAATCTATCGAAAAGTTTTGCCGTTTCACTCTTTGATAGTACGAATATCTTCAGGGAGATCACCATTGTAATATACACACGATATTTAATCTGTTACACAATCGCTCAAACCTTCAGATCAGCGTGATAGAGCCTAGTTCACACAATAATTTCCGTGTTCCGAGTGTATTGGCAGAACCCTTCCCACCTATCAAATATCCAAATAGCAATTTTTGAAGAATTTTTTAGGGTTGAACCTGCCTTACGGATTAGTATGTGTTATTTCTTGCCAGCATTCTAAGCAATATTCGCCATTTATCTGGAATATTTCTGCTGGCCTGAGGTGACACTGTATGCATTGGAAGGACTCGGAATCTGTAATTCCTTTTAATTTTTCGACAGTTTTGTTGAAAATCTGCATATTAGGCTTATAGAAATCACTAGCTCACTTGCAATATTTATACGTTATTTTGGGCAGTACAGCCAATCCTGCTTTCTTACTGTAGATAGGAGGGATCAGTCAATTAAGCAGCCAAAGAGAGCATATGTATGAGGAATTTTTTAATTTCGTTATACGCTTATCCTAGCTATAGAACTTTTTTTGCCACTGCAAATTCCTACCTGCTTTATATTTGGATAGAGCCTTCAACTAAATGTAGCATCTCTTATTTCTATAAGATCTCTTAAAATTGCGCTTGCGGTTTCCATGCCCCCTGCCCCCCTGCCTATAATCGTCTGTTGTCCGGAATGCTCGGAAGAAAATGTAACGGCATTCAATGTGCCATTAACGCATACTGGATCCGTTTTTGCAACCTCTGTGGGAGCTACGTCAAGACGTCTGTGGTCACATACTGCTAGTAATTTGATTGCATTACCCCGTTCCGCTGCTTTCTTGACATCTGGCAAGCGTACATCCATTATTCCAGTGCGTTTGACATCCTTCATGGTTACTTTCATTCCCATTACCCAGTTTGCCATAATAACCAATTTTGCGGCCGCATCAAACCCGTCCACATCTAGCGTGGGGTTGGCTTCTGCGTAGCCTTTTTCTTTGGCATCCTTCATTGCTGCGTCATATGTCCGTCCTTCCTCCATCTTGCTCAAAATATAATTTGTAGTACCATTCAGAATGCCATGAAATGAAATTATCCTGTCTCCCTTTAGACAGCGCTTAGCAAATTCCAAAATGGGAGTTCCGCCCCCCACTGTGCCACTGAATCGTAACATAACGCCATTATAATTAGCAAGCTCGATAAGTGAGGGAAAGGCAAGTGCTAATGGTCCTTTATTAACACAGATCACATTCTTATCGCTTCTCATTGCAGTTGTTATGTGCGAGGTTGCAGGCTCTGCCTCACTTAGATTTGTGGGAGTGCATTCAAGCATCACCTCTGCATCCACATTTTCAATAACTTGAAGCGAATCAAATTTGGTGCTAGCCTTCTCATAAGCACCCACTGTTCCTTTAGTTTTCTTTGTTTCAAGAAGCTTCTTGACATCAAGCCCCCCAGGTGCTATAGCTGATCCGCTGTTGTCAACGCACGCTACAATACGAGGCTTTATCCCGTACTGACTATACAAATCTGCTGATCGCGACAGCAATAGCTTGGCGAAACTCTGTCCAACTACCCCGAACCCTACAATTATTACACGCAATAGAGATACTCTGCTGCTTAAGATGGTTAGGGTTTAATAAAAATACAAGTTTATGAAATCTAAATATCGTGTGTCAAATTCTAGTCAATGCCAAATTGTCCATGCAAGAGTATATGAAATTTAAAATTATAACTTTTCTTTTTAAAACTGTTAGTTCCTGAAAACTAAAAGTGATGTAGGAGCATATCGAAAGACTGGAAAGTACTTCAGCTACTGTGATAGGGCCGTGTCTTGTTATTATGATAGTAAGAAAATAAACAAATCAAAATTAGCGGTACTGGTTAAATAGTACATCCAATCCACGTTAATGAGTTACTCTTAAGAAGGACCGAATTATCTATGACATGTGCGGGAGATCCTTCCAAACGGTTTTTACCTCGCCAGCTTTTCTTAAGATTAGAAAGGAAAATTTTAGGTTTGCTAGACAATATTGCTACGCTGACATTTTTGCTCGTTGTCGGGCTTGGTGCCGGAACCCTAGGCTCGATGCTTGGAGTCGGAGGTGGTATTATAATGGTACCAGCCCTTACGTTCTTAAATGTGCCACCCACACAAGCCGCAAGCACAAGCCTTATTGCCGTCATGGCAACAAGCATCTCATCTACTATAGAGTACTCTAGACAGAAGAGGATTAACTATGGCCTTGGCCTACAGATGGCTGCCTGCGCAATACCCGGTGGAGTGCTTGGTGCTGTACTATCGGAATATCTGCTTCAGGATACGTTTAAACTGTATTTTGGGATTTTTTTAATACTCACAGGGCTTTACATTCTATACAGAAACTCTGTCTTAAAAGATCGCCAAGTCAAAAGGCGTTCGCTTGCTCTGCAAGCTGGAGTGTTTGCTGCTTCATTCGGAGCTGGAATAATCTCAAGTCTCTTTGGTGTGGGAGGCGGGATCATATTTGTACCAGCTATGTTGCTTGTCCTTGGATTGACTATGTACAGGGCGGCTCCAACATCACAATTTACGTTAATGATGACAGCTATTGCCGGAGTTTTTACGCATTCGGCTTTGGGGCATCCTGATTACCTACAGGCAATCGTATTATCCATAGGTGCTTTCGTTGGTGCCCAGATAGGAGCAAGATTATCGCGTATTACCAAGGATGTGCTATTGCAACGATTGTTGGCAGCTGTACTGATGACGGTAGCGATTATATTCATTCTCGATGGTCTCAATTTGAGATATTAACCAGAGATGTGCGACATACTGCTATTTAGCAGTCATCGAGGGTTCGAGCAAAATACCCAAGGTTTTTCAGTTACTTAAGATTTGATTATTTCCTTGCTTCGTCAATATAGAATATGGCCTCATTTCTCTTAAGTGCAACGCCTGAAACCAGATTCAATGCTGCGCTGTAGAGTTTACTATTGTCTGGTTCTAAGCCTTCGCTGTTTCCTGCAAGCAATAAATATAGCCTAATGTTGGAGCCAAGTACATCGCTGAGCTCTTGATTTACAGTAGCGGTGTATGGTCGAAGTGCTCCCCGGAATACATCTGCCCTAGCTCTCAATAATCCAGATATCTTTTTACCAACGGGTGCGTCAGGACCCACTATAACAATTGTACCTTTGGAGTCTTTGAATTTTGCAGGATCTTGGACTGCGCCCTCAGGGGCCATAGCATTCACACCTTCTTTTGTTATCAGTCCAGGAATGTAAATGAAGTTATCAACCAATGCATCCCATTGTCTTCTTGAAAGGGAGCTCAGAGGTACATTATAATCATATTCTCCTGTGAAGTGTATGATCGAATCAATTCTGCCAGACCTATTATTTGCAGCATTAAAGATTCGATGAACGCTCTTTTCATCTAGCATGTCAATCGTATGGTTGTGAAAGTCGCCATATTCGGTCATGTCTTGTTGGTTATGTGCAAGCACGATTACATCCCTTGCCCCAGCTTCATGAGCGAGTTTGGCAATACCTTTCACTCTGTCTATGTCCTTCTTAGCCGATGAGCTGGTCGTAATAACTAAAGCTTTTCCTTTGACATCCGGCTGAATTAGCCCGTCAACTCCAGTACCAACTATTGGCTTGACTGGATAGAACACGCGGTCATTCGGAATCACCCTGCCGTTTATTAATCTGCTTATATTGTCATCACATAAATTTATGACCATTTCTGCTACGTCTTCTTGTTTCAAGAATTCCCCATCTACTATCATCTTGCTCGTATTACTCTGTATTTTTTCCGCTATCTCCTGCATTTTCGCAAGAGCGCCTGCTACAGTCTCTGACAATTTGTTGATATTTTCCTCTGATACGACCTGACCACGAGATTTGCAAATATCTGCGGCAACTTGTGAAACACCTTTTGCTACCACATCTGCCGGTTCACCCAACAAGGGAAGCGCATCGGCGGTAATCTTCTCAATATCGAGAGAGCTGAGTCCAGGGTAGCCTCCGATGCGTAGAAATTCAGCCGCAGCTTTCGGATATACTGTCTTGTAAATTCTATCCGAGTGGACAGGTCCGGGGTTTGTTGCAATTGATTGGATGTCCCGTTCCACAAGCTCCCATGCTAGTGCTTCTGCAAGACGGTTCTTCGCGCCCTGTGCAGCGGTATAAGGCGTTCTAAATCTATATGGTCTCTGCTCATATCGATTTTCCTCTGTAAAAAACGTTGCAACTGTGATTATTTTGGAGCCTCTACTCATCGCACTGAGAGCAGCTACAGAGGTCCAGTATGTGCCCGTAAGGTGGATGGCTACGGCCTCACGGAACTCCTTTACGCTTGCATTAGTAAATGTCTTGACTGGCCCCGAGACGCCTGCATTATTCACTATAATATCGACTCCTCCAAACTGCTTTCGGATACTTTGGAACATGGAATTAATCCCGGACTCATCTGCAACATCTACTCCTGGGAAAACCCCTAACCTACCTGTAGAACCCGAAGAAGAAATTATTTGCTCCAAAATGCCTGCAGTTTGATCCAGAGGCTCCTTCCTCCTGCCCATGATGACAATATTGGCACCGCTTTTGGCAAACTTTCTGGCGATTGCCTGCCCGATACCAGTTCCACTACCAGTGATAACTACGGTCCTATCCGTAAATCTTAAGCGAGAGTTGGAGGAAACTTGCTTTTCCACAAAATTGCCAGTGATCTATGATTATTAAAGTTAACTTGATTCTTTATGGGAATTTACGCAATATCAAAGAAAAGTGCGAGTGTATTCTACTCGCTTTTATGGACTATCTTCTTGATATATAGTGCGATCCTATCTGCAATTTCGAGCATAAGCGGATCAAACGCAAGATTTTCCTCATGAACCCACCTGCTATAGATCCTGATGTGGTCGTCCTGTGGATCTATTGTTATCTCTCGTACTTTAATCATCACTTCCTTTAACATATCTGTAAGGTCAGTGTCCGACTGCAAAATCTTAGCAAAATTGTAGTCTCCTGTCCACTCGACGTCAACTATGCGCTTGCTTTGGAAGTGACCCTTTGTTATAGGCTTACATCTAGCTAAAAATTTGTCATTGTCGTTGCTCCTAATATCCACTATATAGTGGATCTGATAATATTGTAAAGGACCGTATGGCAACGGAATCGGGTCTATATTGTGCACGCTCTAATTCCTCTGCAACAACTGAACAAAGTCAATGTTTCGACCTTTAATCTTCACCAACCCCTTGTTCGTGACAAACTTGGGAGACATCGAGAAGGTCTCGCTAAAGTATTGCTTCCTTTCAAGTCGGTGCGAGCCAAGCTCAAGCGCTTCGCAATCGATTTGGTTTTTATTAATCTCCTCAGCCATCTTTTCATGTGCAGATAGTTTCGTGATTATGATCGGATCGACATCTTCTTCGTGGTCATGTTCTCCTCTTTTATTTGATCCAACATGAGCAGATTGAGTACTTTTGTGCTCCACAAATCGCATAAAATTGATCAGCTACAAATAAATTTTTTCTATGATCCTCTCAGATAGCGTTCGACACCTGATTTTTCAAGCTTCCTTGCCTTCTTTAGCACGTTCTGCTCCAACTCGTACTTGTATTCTTGTATCTTTGTTGCAATATGCGAATATTTTGTTCCTAGGATTTGACAGGCAAGTAAAGCTGCGTTCGTGCCCCCATTAATTGCCATTGTGGCAACAGGCACACCTGGAGGCATCTGAGCAATCGAAAGTAGCGAGTCAAGCCCATCTAGGCTCTTTGTCCTGATTGGAACACCAATCACCGGCAGAGGAGTTAGCGAAGCTACCATGCCTGGAAGATGGGCTGCTCCTCCTGCACCTGCGATGATTACCTCAACTCCTCTTTTCTTAGCATTTGTGGCATATTGAACCATTCTCCTTGTAGTCCTGTGCGCAGATACAATTGTAATTTCGTTTGCAATTCTAAATGAATCCAAGATTTCCTTAGCTTCATTCATTATGGGAAGATCAGAATCACTTCCCATTAGGATACCGACAAGAGGGTTATTCATACTGAAGTTTCCTTGGTCATGGTTGCGGTTAGCTCGATCGCCGTTCTAGCCTTTGTAGCACGCATAAGGGCTTCCTCTACTGTGCGACCTGTGGCCGTAATATGACCCAATTTGCGTCCGGGTTTAGATGTCTTCTTGCCGTAAACATACAGCTTGACGCCTGGAATACTCAAAACTTGTTTCAGGCCGTTTATGACATAAGAACCATTCATATGTTCTTTTCCAAGTATGTTGACCATGACCGCTGGACAAAGTAATTCAGGTTTGATTAATGGCAGATCAAGTACTGCCCTCAGATGTTGCTCAAATTGTGATATCGAGCAGGCTTCATTAGTATAGTGTCCAGAATTGTGAGGCCGAGGCGCAATCTCGTTTATCAGAACGTCTCCAATTTCTGTAACAAACATCTCTATTCCGAATATTCCTGACCCTTTCATTACATGCATGGTCTTCTCCGCCATCTTTTTTGCCTTTAGCTGTACCTCTCGGTTGATCCCCGCTGGCACTATAGATGTGTCTAAGATGCTATTTTTGTGAATATTTTCTGCAACTGGAAATGAGGCAACCTCGCCGCTGGGGTTCCTGGCGACCATAATGGATATCTCTTTTGTAAAAGGGACAAACTTCTCGACCATTATCGGATTGTTGGAAAAATACTTAAAGGCGTTCGGAACCTGATCAGGGGAGCTAATTAGTAAATTGCCACGACCATCATAGGAGTTCTCACATGACTTAAGCATCACTGGAAAGCCGAAATTCTCGCATAATTGGTAGAGATGATCCTCTGATGTGACCAGTTCAAAATCGGCAACGTTAATCTTATGGTTCCTCAGAAAGGATTTCTGTCTAAATTTATTCTGAATAATATGAAGTGTTTCTGGGGTAGGGCGGACCGGATATCGTTTTAGTTCAAGAGTCTGTAAAGCGATAGAATTTGCAAGCTCTATCTCATACGTTAGGACATCGCTTTCTGCAGCTAACCTCATTATTGCATCTTCGTCTTTGAAGTCGGCCACAATCAGCTCATCTGCAATGCTTGAGGCAGGACACTCTCTTGTCGGATCGAGGATAATAACCTCAAGTGCCATCCTCTTGGCTTCGTGGGCAATCATCTTTCCAAGCTGACCTCCTCCTATGATGCCAACGCGTAAGGGTCTATCTATGGCAAGAAGGTCGCTGTTGACCATATTGTGTTGTGAATATATTGGATTGTTGCACCGTTAAATGTCTTTCAACCACAATAGGTACACTTTATATTATAACCAAATCAAGCCAATTCAATTATGAGGTTGATTCGGAGTGGAAAGGTTAAGGACCTATACGAGCTTGACAATGGCAATATTCTATTCCATTTCTCCGATCGCGTCTCTGCTTTTGATGTGAATATGGCGACACCTATTGCAAGAAAAGGCGAAGTCCTATGCAAATTTGCAGAGTTTTGGTTTGATGCGCTCGATACGCCGCATCATATGGTGAGAGTAGTAGCAAAGAACAAGATGGAGGTCAAAAAATTGCAGATAATACCTCTTGAATGTGTCGTTAGAGGCTATTTTTATGGCAGCTTTATCCACCGTTACAAGCAACGACTGTATAGTGAGCTACCTTCTGACTTTAAGCCACTTTTGGGATCGAAACTACCTGAGCCAATATTTGATCCAACTACGAAATCTGAAGAGCATGACCAACCTATTGATCGTCACACAGCAATTTCATCAGGCATCTTGTCTGACAATGACTATCATTTGCTCGAAACCAGGTCAATATCGCTTTACAAGAAAATGAGCGAGATCGTCGAGAAAGCAGGATTCATAATAGCCGATGTAAAGTTTGAATTCGGCATGGACGAAAAAGACAACCTTGTGCTTGGGGACTCACTTGGACCGGATGAATATCGTCTATGGCTTAAGAGCGCCTATCAACCCGGAAAGAATCAAGAAAGCTACGACAAGCAGTTGCTACGTGATTGGCTTACCAAAATTGGATTTAAGGATATGATAGAGAGCTTTGCTCGGGATGGAAAAAAACCAGAGCCGCCACAAATCATCTCCTCAGTGGCGGACGAGCTAAGTAGGCGTTATATCTATGCTTATGAAATGATAACCGGCCGTAGGTTATAGCTCAATCTTAGCACATTTTAGCACCCTTCTTAGTTGATTCTTACGAAGCGACAAGTGTAAAAGTATTCCTCGTTGGCAAGATCAAGGTTTATAGGCTATATTCCGATAATAGTTTTGACGACCATTGGATTATTATAGGTACTTTGATACCATTATTATAATAAGCAGATTACTAGTATAGATAGAATAAAGCAGCTATTTTAACTATAATAAACCTATAATCGTAAAGATACTTTAACAATTAGGGCAAAGATAAGGAATGATATCCTTTTTACTCTATAATGCACTACCTTTTGGTATCTCCATGGCTGGAACACTTTTTGAGAATCAAGTCAAGATAAGAGCAGTGACTACGCTAGGACACCAGTCTGCTCAAGCGCTCAATGACCCTATCAGGATAAAAATCCTAGAGATACTAAGTCATAGGCAGATGACTACAGAGGAGATATCGAGGATGCTTAGACGCTCAGGTCTGAAGAAAGCGATGACGACTATCAGGCATCACCTTGATAGTTTAAAGAACGCAGGTCTGATTGAAGTCAGCAAGATTGAAGAAGTGAGGGGTGCTATTAAAAAATATTACATGCCAACTTTGCGTGTCTACAGCTATGAGAATGTTACAAAGCTCGAAATACACTCGAAGCTGATCGAAGTTACTAGTTTGAGAATGTTAAAGGTTTTGAAGAATATAATTGAAGATGAAAAATTCACTGTGGAGGTGACAGGAAAAGATACCTGCAACATTTGCAAGGGCGACCACTACAAAGAGTATGCTGCCCTTGAGTTACTAAACAAAGCTTTGGCCAGGACGCTATATCTTAAAGAATATCAAGCAATGTTTGGAGCAAAAAATCAACACAATAAGTAACTATTCGATTGTAATTCTAAATATTCCCTTTTGTTCTTGATGCTGTAGCAATCTTACCAGTTCTCTTGGCATATCCGAAGATGCCTTATCGCATAAAACAGACATTGTCCTAGGGCATACGAAATTCGTTCTCCTTATGACTATATCCTGGGGATTTAACATGGTAAGTCGCTCATCACCTCTGCCTTTTATAATAAATGATTTATCACCAACGATTACTTCTATCTTGACTATAGCCGAGCTTGATTTGAGACCTCGCCTGATTGACTCCTCTAAATCAGTGCAGGCCTTGTTTGCTTTTATCCCTATAATGCAATCACCCTTGGGCGTCAAATAACCGTCTTTAGTTATCTCGATGCTCTTTGAGTGAAGGGATCGAACGTTTGGATGACCATAAAAGGTCACCTCATCCTGAACCACTTGACTTCCTTTTTAGACAGGTTATTAATATTATGCCGGATTGCATTTGCTTTAGGCATCTCACTCATAGGTAGGCTTAAATGGACCATTACAAAAAAATTAGATCGAATTGTTACCAGCAGCAGCGGGCTATGATCGAGCCATTACAGTATTTTCTCCAGATGGAAGACTTTACCAGGTAGAGTATGCTATTGAAACAGTCAGACGCGGTACACTAGCGATAGGCGTTAAAAGTACAGACGGAGTAATTCTTGCTGTAGAGGAGAAAACAAGAAAGCTCCAAATATCAAATGTCACCCAAAAAATCTTTCAAGTAGATGATCACATAGGCGTCGCCGCAGCAGGATACATCCCTGACGCACGAACGCAAGTCGACCATGCGAGGTTCTTTGCGCAGAGTAACAGGCTGATATATGATGAGCCTGTAGACGTCGAAGGAGTAGCCAAGAACCTCGCAGATATGGCCCAACAATTTACACAGTATGCAGGTGTTCGACCCTTTGGAGTTGCTTTAATACTTGCAGGTGTAGATAAGAATGGCTCTGCTCTCTATCTGACAGACCCAAGCGGAACATACATTGGCTATGATGCCGTAGCAATTGGTGCAGGAAGCGATCAAGTGACTGAATTTCTAGAAAAGAGCTACAAGCCAGACGTTGGCCTCGAAGAGGGAGCAGCCCTTGCAGTTGAGTCGATATATCTTGTGAGCGAAGAAAAAACAGGTACTAGACACTTGAAAATGGCAATAATCGACACTAAGGCCAAGACAATGCGCAAGGCAGAGGATGAAGAAATTCAGAGATATGCAGCAACGGCCAGAGATAGGGCATCAAAACGAGGCGCTTAGGTATACTTATAAGGCCATTTTATACGGATCCAGTTAAATTGGATTGACAATGGTTGCGACTATAGGCACTAAAGCTCCGAACCTGCAGGTTTCAACCTGGGTACAGGGAAAGCCAACAAATCTCGACAATGAGAAGGGCAATGTGGTACTAGTTGAAGTATTCCAAGTTAATTGTCCTGGCTGTTTCCTTTACAGTATCCCCGAAACAATTGATATTTACAGAAAATATAACGACAAAGGTCTTACCGTTCTAGGTATTGCAACTGCCTTTGAGGATTTTGACAAGAATAACCTGGGGAACCTTCAAAAGTTGCTCAGTACGGGCGAGATTATAGGAGAGACGTATCGGGCATTTAGTAGCACTGGTCAGCTAAATGATGAAAATAAGCTGCCGTATAGGATACCTTTTCCTGTTGCTATGGATATGCTAGTAAAGTATTCTGGCCCTCTCACTCAGAGCAACATCATGGACTTTATTGAAGCCAATATCCCAAGCTTTAGATCATACCCAGAAAAAGACAGGCAGGTATTGATTGAGCGGGTTAAACAATATCTGCAATCAAAAGAGTATTCTGCTAAGACTTTTGAGGAATATGCGTTACGTGGTACTCCATCTGTAATACTCATTGACAGAAAAGGCATTTTGAGAGGAACTTACTTCGGATCAAACGGCTATTTGGAAGGCGCAGTAGAAGAGCTGATAAGGCAGTAATGCCTGATCTGTGGATTACATTACCAGACTCATCGCTTTCAGATGAGCAAACCAAGCGGGACAAAAGCATAAAAATAGCACAATTCGCTAGAGCCTGCTCTATATTCAGAGTCAAGAGGGTATACATTTATCATGATTCTCTATCTCACTTCGAAAAAGATGACATGGATTTGCTCAGGACAATACTTCAATATCTAGACACACCTCAATATCTCCGAAAAATGTTATTTCCTATGATGCATCAACTCCAATACGCGGGTATACTCCACCCAATAAAGGCTCCTCATCACACTGTGGTTGAGGACATCAAAAAAGTGAAAATAGGAGATATCCGCACAGGCGTCATTGTCAAAGTCAAGGGCCAGTTATTTGTCGAGGTAGGCATAGGATCTCTTGTGCCATTTGCAGGCGAGAGCTCTGAAGGTAAAAAAGTAAATGTGAGGTTGACCTCTTCATATCCAAATCTCAAGGCCGTCCAGGCTACACAGGAAAACATTTCTGGCTATTGGGGCTACGAAGTAAAAGAGGTTCATTCACTTTCCAAGCTTCTTACGAGCGTCGAAAAAACGCTAATAATAATTACATCAAGAAAGGGCCGCTACTTCAAAAATATCGAGCCTGCATTGATTGAACAAGCAAAAAATGTCCGCAACATACTAGTTGTATTTGGAGCACCAAAGCATGGCGTCCATGATATCATCGCCAAGGAAGGTACTAGCACTAAGTCCTATCATTACGTTGTCAATATGTTTCCAAATCAAGGCACTGACACTGTAAGACTAGAAGAAGCGGTACTAGGAAGTCTAGCTATATTAAATAGCAGTTTACAACTATCAGACGATTCAAGCGCACTCAAGTGAATCCTTGATGACTAAACTAGCAGTCAGTTAGGGGTACTGAAGCTACGATAATTAGTAGTTAGATATTAGATGATAAGGCCCAGTAAGAAATACTGCAAGGGATAAGTTTCATAGTGATGTATACTGTTATTGAATTTTTTTTCTAACAGTTTGCGATTACTTGCCTAATGGAGACAGATCAAAAGGAAACCAATACGATACACTCAAGGCCACAAATGGGAATTGTTAGCATTTAGGAAAAATTTGGGAATGGCCTGAACACAAAGATGATTGTCTGCCAGTATATGATAAATCAATTTTTCAACATGAGGTGCCTAAAGAGAATAAGGATATGCTACTAGAGATCTGAATGAAGACAAAGAGTCATTTAACAGAAATTAGGATTGGTATGAAATTAGTCGATCTACATCAGACTTGTTAATTTCAAATCAACGTTCAAATAATGATAGGAGATGTTATACGGTTATCCCTTTTTTATAATGCATATATCTTATACTGCTGCAAGAATAGATATTAGGAAAAATGTCAGCATCAAGTATCGGTCCGACAACCGACAGCGGTGACAAAGCAAATCCCCCTGCAAGGATTAGCCAAACCTTTGTGTGTAACACATGTGGCAAGTTCTTCAAGTCTGACAATGAGCTTAGTTTACACAAGAGTTTAGATCATAAGCCATAAAAAACTTTGTTAGATCGAAGAACTCAAAGCCGGCAGTGTAGTCCGTTTATATTAGTTTATACTTGATGACGGGCCCGATGATCTGGCAAACGGTTTATTACTACAACCTTGCAATGCATCTCCCGCAAATTTATCTGCGCTATCCATTCATATTTGTTATAAACTCACACGGGGTCAAATAACTTATTAAAGGGTGAGGCGATGTGGTGCAATATCTATGGGTCATCGCAAGTATAGTGCGCCAAGAAGGGGCAGTATTGCTTTTAGACCGAGGGCCAGAGCTAAGAGCTTGGAAGCTCGGGTGAGAACTTGGCCTCAGCTTATAGCGGAAAAGAGCTCCATTTTAGGTTTTGCAGGTTTTAAAGTAGGCGGAATTAATATCTTAACCGTCGACGATAGGGAGAAGACCCCAAACTTTGGCAAGCAGCTGTTTAATGCTGCGACTGTAATTGTAACGCCACCGATCAGAATTATAGGCATTCGAGGCTATAGCCACGATCTTTATGGTCAACACGCTATATTTGACGTCTATGCAAAGGACTTGCCAAAAGAGCTGTCGCGCAAATTTGACCCGAAGAGTAAGGATGAGGCATTTTCAAAAGCAGAATCACTTCTCGACGGTGCAAGCGAGATAGTTGCAGTTGTTGCGGTCTCTCCTTATTCAATAGGCCTTGCACAGAAAGTACCATTTGTGTTCGAAATAGCGGTTTCTGGCAAAGACGCCAAGTCGCAATACGGCTTTGTAAAGAGTATTCTGGGAAGAGAAATAAAAATAACTGATGTTTTCCAAGTCGGACAGAATATTGACGTTTTTGGTATTACTCGTGGCAAAGGAATAGAAGGTCCAATCACTAGGTTTGGTGTTAAGCGAAAACAACACAAATCGAGAAAGAGTGTTCGCGCCGTCGGAACACTGGGTCCAATTTCACCTGCAGTCGTCATGTATACAGTTGCTAGACAAGGACAAAGGGGATTTCATCAGAGAACTGAATACAACAAGCGTATATTGATAATCTCAAACACTGATAAGGACGATGGGAATTCAATAAATCCAGCGGGCGGCTTTAAACATTTTGGACTAGTCAGAGGGGATTATATTGTAGTCAGAGGCTCAGTCCCTGGAGTGCCTAAGCGGTTGCTGAAGATGAGACAGCCAATAAGGAGCGCCTCCAAGAAAGTACTCGAGCCAAAAGTCCTGGAGGTAATCGTTAAGTGAAAGCAAAAGTTATCGGGGTGGATGGAAAAGACTCCGGTGAGTTAGAACTACCTGCAGTTTTTGACACTCCATATAGGCCTGAAGTGATTCACAAAGTGTACGTGAACGTCCTTTCACATTCATTTCAAAGACAGGGGCGTTATCCGGCTGCAGGTGAGATGGTTAGCGCTGAGTCTCGCAATACAGGGCTTGGCATTGCCAGACTTGCACGGGCTCGAGGTGAAGGCTTTCCGAGAGCAGGTCAGGCTGCAGGTGTTGCCGGCGTAAGGCACGGACGGGTTGCCCACCCTCCAGAGTCGTGGAAGATTACTTACAAAAAAATTAATCATAAGGAAAAAAAGTTGGGGCTTTGCTCTGCAATAGCTGTCACTTCCAGAAAAGAACTAGTACAACGACGCGGCCACAGGATAGGTAACGATGTCAATCTTCCTCTTATTGTCTCAAATGACATCGAATCAGTTACGAGAACTAAACACCTAAAGGATATTTTGATACGTATTGGGCTCGGAGACGACATTGCTCGAGCAAGGTTGGTGCGAAAGGCAAGGTCTGGAACTGCAAGGCGAAGAGGAAGGTCAAGTCGCTCGGGAACAAGTGCTCTTATTATTGTCGGTAATGACTCCAAGCTTGTCTCACTCTCTCGATCAATTCCCGGCGTTGATATCAAATATGCCAAGGATGTAAGTGTACTTGATTTGGTGCCCGGCTCAAAGCCAATTAGGTTAACAATTTTCTCTCAAAGTGCAATTGAATATATGAAAAACCTGCAGGCACCGGTGCATAAGGTATTGGAGGTCATCACAAAGTGAGCAATGAAAAAGAATCAAAGTCAGCCTCTCTAAGATCCAAAAAGCAGCAAGCTGCATCTAAGGAAAAGAGCAGTATGACCTCAAAGCAAGCAGCAACTACGATAATTGCACCATATGTAACAGAGAAGACATTCAACCAAATAGAAAAGGAGAATAAACTTGCTTTCATCGTAACAGAAAAGGCTACCAAGAAACAGATTATCGATGCCATTAACATCCTCTATGAAGCAGACATAGACGAAGTTAATACTACGAGGACAATTCGAGGTAAGAAGGCATTTGTCAAGTTCAAGGCTCCAGAGGGAGCAAGAGATCTCGCAACAAAGCTGGCTTTAGTGTAGAAGAGTTTTTCTTCTCGTTAGATTTAAAAGTGGCCTGAAATCCAAAGATTGAGTGATCTAATTGGTACGCGAATTTAAGTTTAAGGGTTACAGCCCTGAACAGTTGCAATCACTCTCGATAGAGAATCTTCTCCCGCTTCTCAATTCAAGACAACGCAGGTCGCTTGATAAGCGCGTTAGTTCTTACATGAATGACGACAAGCGAAAGCTTCGAGAAAAACTCAAGTTGGCTAGAGACGGAAAGCTCAAGGGTCAATTAAGAACACATACACGCGATATGGTTATTCTTCCAGACATGGTTGGTCTGACGATTTATGTTCACAACGGTAAGGATTTTGTGCAGGTTAACATCAAGCCAGAAATGATTGGACATTATCTTGGAGAGTATGCTATTACAAATAAGCGCGTACAGCATGGCACACCCGGAGTAGGCGCCTCAAGATCCAGCCTCTATGTCCCTCTAAAGTGATAAGTATGCCACAATTTCGTTATGCTTTTCAAAATTATGATAGAACAAAACATGTACGTGCTTCAATACGCGAGAAAGACATATCTCATAAACATGCCCGAGAGATAGCTGTTGCCATTAAAGGCAGGTCAATTGAAAAAGCACGGGAGTTACTTGAGAATGTTATTGCCCGCAAAGAAGCCATACCCTATCGGCGTTATAATAATGAAGTTGCACACAGGTCAAATATCCGTGACGGTTTTTTTGCTGGGAGATTCCCTAAAAAAGCAGCATCTGAATTCCTTAGAATTTTAGACAACCTAGAATCTAACGCAGAATACAAAGGTATGGATCTTGATAGATTGCGAATTGTGAGCGCAGCCGTCCACAAAGGCACAAAGCTGAAGCGTTTCCAACCACGAGCAATGGGCAGATCGAGTCCAAAGTTTGACACCTTGGTTCATGTAGAGATCGTTGCACAGGAGGCTAACGATAGTCAATGAGTGCGGTCAAGAATGTAATTAAGAATAACTTTCGCAACATGGAATTGAATGAATTTTTAGCTGAAGCACTTAAGGATGCTGGGTACGGAGGTATTGAAGTGCAAAAAACTCCTGTAGGTGCAAGGATCACTGTTTACGTTACTAGGCCTGGACTTGCTATTGGCAGGAAGGGTGTTGGTATCAAAGACCTTATGACCAAAATCGAGCAAAAATTCGGGCTGCAAAACCCTCAGATTTCAGTTCTTGAAATTCCCAATCCTGAGCTAAACCCTCAGATAATGTGCAACAGAATAGCTCAACTTATTGAGCGTGGAACCGCTTTTAGGAGAGCAGCAATGTGGTCGCTCAATACTATAATGGGCGCTGGCGCACTCGGCGTTGAAGTAACCATTTCAGGCAAGCTTAGAACTGAGCGCGCTCACTTTGAGAAACATACGATAGGCGTAGTGCCTAAAAGCGGTGAGATTTCAGATAAGATAGTTAAGACAGGGATTTCTCATGTCTTAACCAAGATGGGCTTAATGGGGATCCAACTAAGAATTGCATCCAAGGAAGCACTACCCCAAGAATTTGAACTTAAAAATGGAAATACAGAGGTGCAGACCTCCGCAGAAACAGTGGCTATAGAGTCAGGTCCTGAAACAGGGCAATCCTCTAAAACCGATGAGAGCACCGCAATAGTAGAAGAAAAAGGAGTTAAACAAGATGCCCAGACTTAAAATGAAGACTTTACGAGAGATGAACAATGAGGATTTGAGTGATAAGCTCGTAGAGCTTAAAGCTGATCTTGGAAAACTTCAACTTGAAAAGTCGAAGGGTACATTGAAGAAACAGACAGGAAGTATTAGATGGCTCCGCCGAGATATTGCCCGCTTGAATACAATAATGAATGAGAGAAAAGGTCAGAAATGACAGTGAATTGTGATAATGATCTCTCACAAGGCATCATCGGCCTTCAAGCAAAAATACTTGAATCTTCGGATTCAACTATACGAGGCATTGCAGGCACAATTGTATTTGAAACCAAGAATACAATATTTATCAGGAAAGATTCCGTTATAAAGCAGATAGCAAAAAGTGCGGCAAAGAAACTTGAGATTCAAACATCTTCCTGCGCTTGCTTTATAAGTGGTTCCGCATTGATAGGAAGACCTGAGGATCGTATTTCACGATTAAGCAATGGGTGATATGACAAATTATGGTTAGAAATATAGGCGTTACAGTTGCTTCCCCTCGGAAGGTGTGTGAAGATGAGTTCTGTCCTTTTCATGGTACACTGTCTATACGAGGCAAGCTGTTGGCAGGCACTGTATCAAGCGCTAAGGCGCCAAGAATGGTCGTCGTCTCAAGAGAATATCCTAGGAGAGTCGCAAAGTACAAACGCTTTCAGAGGAGCAAATCAAATGTGCATGCCTATCTTCCGTCGTGTCTAGAAGTCAGAGAGGGTGAAGAAGTAAGAATTGCAGAATGCCGACGACTCGCTAAGACTGTTTCGTTTGTCGTGATAGAGGTGAATACAAAGGATGGCGGCAGGAGCTAAGTCAAGAGCAGTTTCCGCAAAGGGAGTCGAGGAGTTCCGTCCCTATATTACAAGGGCCATTCCTGTTACAGCGAGCTTAGTATGTACAGACAATACCGGCGCAAAAATCTTGCGGATCGCACAGGTGACACGCTACAAGGGAAGGCACTCTAGGCAGCCAGCAGCAGCAGTTGGAGACTTTGTCACCGTAACTGTAAAAAAAGGTCCAGCTGAACTGCGCAAACAAATATACGGTGCAGTCATAGTCCGGCAGAAGTATCCTATAAGAAGGCTTAACGGTGTACGTGTAGCATTTGAGGATAACGCTGCGGTTCTGGTGACACAGGAAGGAGAAATCAAAGGAACAGACATTAAAGGACCGGTGGCCTCGGAGGCCGCAGAAAAGTGGCCAAGGATAGCTAACTTGGCTGGGATGATAGTATAGGTGAAAATTATGAAAGGCATTAATCCAAAACTCATTCACCTTCCAAAGCACAGGCGGGATAAGAATGTTGGCGCTGTGCTGGAGGATTCCCTTCGCAAACAATATGGAAGGAAAAATATACGTGTGATAAAAGGTGATTCCGTTAGGGTGATGAGAGGAGAATACAAAGGAGTAGAGGGTAAAGTAGAAAAGGTGAATACGGAGAAGGCTATATTTATTATTGAAGGCATCCAAAGAGAGAAGATTCGTGGAGGTCAAGTAAAGGTTCCAATCAATTCTTCAAATGTAATGGTTATTTCTCTGAATCTTGATGATGACTACAGATCAAGGAAACTACAAGGAGCACCTAAGGATGAGTCAACTCCTGCGGACAAAAAGGGAATAAAAGAGAAGAAAAAGGATGATGAAAAAGCATAATGGGTAAGAGAGGTCGTGATACTAGAATAAAAAGACAATTAGCACCCACATTCTGGGCCATTAAGAGGAAGGAGGGACGGTTTGTCATGAGAGTCGACCCTGGACCGCATCCTGGAAAGAGAGCTTACCCCCTTGGTATGGTCTTGCGCGACGTACTCAATATTGCAAACACAGGATATGAAGCAGAAAGAATATTGAAGGCAGGAAAGGTAAAAGTAGACGGAGTACAAAGGCGCGATCACAACTTTGCTGTTGGTTTAATGGATGTAGTGGAACTAGCAATGGGCCAAGCATTCAGAATGATTCCAAAGAACTCAGAACTATTGTCTCCTATTCCTACTGATCAGGCAGAAAAAGGATTAAAACTCGTAAAGATTACAAGCAAGACTATCATCAAAGGGAACAAGATTCAATACGGCTTCCATGATAGCAGGACACTCATAAGTGATCAAAATCTGAAGGTTGGGGACAGCTGTGTCATTAGCCTGCCTGCTGTAAGGATAATGAACCATATTCCCTTTGAAAAAGGCTCAACTGCTTTGATCATCACGGGTGAAAATGCTGGAGCAGTAGGAAAAATTGAAGACATAGAGGATGGCATATTCTCTCTTCCCAAGAGAGCACTTGTTACATTTGGTGATAAATCAGTAGAATTGCCCGTTGAAATGGTAATGACTATTGGAAGTGACAGACCTGTGATTAGGGTGAGTTAACTTGAGCCAGCAGCAAATAAAGCAACAAAATGAAATGAAAAGGATAAAGGTAGACAAAGTCGTAATTAACATTGGAGTTGGAAGATCGGGCGAGCCGATAGACAAAGCTAGGAATGCTCTTTTGGAGCTAACAGGCCAACAGCCTGCAGTACGCGGAGCAAAAAAAACTGTGAGGGATTTTGGTATTCACAAAGGTGAGCCAATAGGAGTAGTCGTAACCTTAAGACGGGAGCCAGCAATTGACTTTCTAAAAAGGATTATATCCGCAAAGAAAAGCATACTCAAATCCTCCTCTTTTGATGCTTATGGGAATATCTCTGTGGGCATTCATGAGCACATTGATATCCCTGGCACAAAATACAACCCTGATATTGGTATCTTTGGCATGGACGTTAATATTGCGCTTACCCGGCCTGGGTATAGGATTGCGAAGAAGAGCAGAAATAGTGCCAAGATAGGCAAGGAGCACAGGATTAACCGTGAGGAGGCCATTGAATTCTTTAAGCAAGAATATGGAGCAGGAGTCGAATAGTAATATGCCAAAGCCAAGAGAATATGAAGAAACTGGAAGAAAGAAGCTTGCTCATGGGAAGGGCGGAAGGTGGTGTAAAAGGTGTGGTTCATATAATGGATTGATACGCACATACAACTTGATGCTCTGCAGACAATGCTTTAGAGAAGTTGCAAATAGCATAGGATTTGCGAAGTACGAATAGGTGAAACTTAAGAAAATGCCAGCATTAAATGTTCTGTCTAATTTGTTTACAACCATCTACAACAATGAATCGAGAAGAAAAAGGGAGTGCGTTGTAGTCCCTGCGTCGAAGTTCGCAAGTGAGGTGCTCAGGGTAATGCAAAAACATAGATACATCGGAGAATTTGAGCAAATAGACGATGGTAGAGCTGGAAAGTTTAGAATTCAGCTTCTAGCTAAGATAAACAAGTGTGGCATCGTTACACCCCGCTTTTCGGTAAGGAAGAACGGGTACTTTGGTTGGGAGAGACAGTTCTTGCCGGCATACACAATGGGAATTCTTCTTGTATCGACTAGCAGAGGTATCATGTCTCATCATGAGGCACAAGAGCAGAATCTAGGAGGAGTTTTGGTTGGCTACGTCTACTGAGCAACAAATAACAGCCGAAGTTGAAGCGCCTGCTAGCGTGACGATAAAAAAGGAAGGGAATCTTGTACATGTCAAGGGACCGATTGGAACTATCAAGAAGGATTTCACAAAACTTCCTGCTACGGTCACTTTAGAAGGTAATAAGATAACAATAAAACCCTATGGAACCCGTAAGCGAGACCTTGCTGTAACGAATACTGCACGCAGTATTATCGAAGGAATGATAAAGGGTGTTGAGAAAGGCTATACCTATAAACTCAAGATTATATTTGCACATTTCCCAATTTCTGTTAAAATAAAGGGGAAGGAAGTATATGTCGAGAATTTTTTTGGTGAAAGATCGGCTAGGATTTCTCGAATAATAGGAGATGCTACAAAAGTGAGCGTTACTGGAGAGGATGTGGTCATTCAAGGTCCCAGTCTAGAGGACGTTTCGCAGACAGCTGCTAATATTGAACTTTCAACTAAAACCAAAGGAAAAGACCAGCGTGTATTTCTCGACGGACTATACATATACTCTAAAGAAGAAGGTATGCAATAAGGCCCAAAGATTTATTTTGTCCTTGGATTTGCTGTATTACTGCGCCGCTCTAGCTCAGCATGGTAGAGCAAATTCGCTGCGTGATATTGTGCTCCGAAGCTTAACTGGCTGTTAACCAGTGGGTCGTCAGTTCGAGTCTGACGAGCGGCGCTATGATTATAATTGCATTCAAAGTCATGATAAAGCTATTTTTTTAGGTGGAGACATATTTTGCTCTGAAAAGACCTAATATGAAAGAACGGCCCTGGAAAGCTACTATGCTTCAAAAATCGAGTTTTGAAATACACTATATTGATATTATATCCAGTGCAATTGCGTCAGCAAGTAAATCGAGGTGACGGCTGGCTACGATGTAGCCATTCTTAATATCAGTGGAAGCAAGCCAACGATTAGATGAACTAAAGAGCCTTTCTTTTTTTATTCTCTTTTCGATCTCCTCTACATCGAGCTCCTTCTCTTCCACTTCCTCAGTATCATTGTATTTAATGGTCAAAAGCACCTTCTGCACAAGCACTCTGTGACCGAAGCGCTGAGAAAAGTCACGAGCGTTTTCGTCAATCTGAAGTATTTTCATCTTAATCTGAAGTTTGTTGAGAGCATCGCGGCTGGTAAGAAGTCGTTCATCAACGAACCTGTCATAACTCATATGTATACCATCCTGTGGATAATGTACTAGCGTATATTAATGTCAGCCCTTGACGGGCTCAAAGAAATAATAAGGCGTTCCATCGGGTTTCAAGCCGCATTCGGCCATTTTTACTTGTAAGCCATCTTTTAGTTCAAAGGTGTCAAACGATCCGATCAGTCTAATTCCATCCATTTCCACGAGCCCATAGCAACCTTCCATGCCCTTTAGGTATGACTTTGTAAAATATAGCAAGGTTCCATTTGTTTCGATAGTTTGGAGCGTTGTCTCTGAAAGACACTGTGGGCAATAGTAGGATGGGGGCCATGCTCTTGCTTTGCATGAAGTACAGATGGGCAGCCGAAATTCCCCTTTATTCAAACTATCAATAAACTCTTGCAATCATCATACTCCCAAAACAATTACAGAGGCAGATGAACCCGCTGCAGCTAAATTGTGTACGAGTCCTGTCTTGCAGTTCTTTACTTGCCTTTTTCCAGCTTCTCCTGCAAGCTGAGATGCGATCTCGGCAACCTGCGCTACACCAGTTGCACCAACAGGATGTCCACACCCGATTATACCTCCTCTTGAATTTATCACTATTTCTTGTTGGTTAACGAATTTCCTCCCTTCACCTTTCTTTGCAAATCCTATATCTTCATATGCTATGATTTCGAGAATGGTAAACGCATCGTGAACTTCAGCGACATCTATCTGCGACGGCTTAATGTGTGACATTTCAAAGGCTAATTGAGCGGCTTTTTTGGCAGCTTCTACAGTTGTTAGGTCGGAAGTGGAATTTGCAAAGCTCGCGGAGGTTGTTTGTTGCCCTATACCCTTTATAAAGACAGGATTGTCCAAGGTACGGGCTTTTTCTTCAGCTATCAGTAGTATTGCAGAGGCTCCCTCGCACGGGGCGGAGCAATCGAGTAGTTTGATAGGAGATGCAATACATTTTGAATTCATCACTTCTTCTAAGTAAACCTCTCTTCCAAAAAGAGCACAAGGATTTTTGGTGGCATTTTTATGGTTTTTAACAGAAACCATAGCCATTTCTTCTTCAGTTGTGCCATATTTTTTCATGTGAGCCTTCGCAAAGATTGCAGCCCAATGTACTGGAAACATAAAGGATCCTCTCGTGACATCCCACAAAAGCTTGTTACCTGGACTATCCATCCTTTCCGCACCAACTACAAGTGCGGTATGGCACAAGCCGGAAGCAATTAATGCAAAAGCCGAAGCCACAGCATTTGTGCCCGAATTGCATAGACTGTCAAGGCGATAAGAGATTCGTGGTTGTATACCTAGCATCTCAGATACTATCGCGGAACTGTATTGATCAGCTGCACAGCTAGAAAACAATACTGCATCAATTTCATTTGCCGTCATCCCGCTATCTCTAATTACCCGAACCGAAGGCTCGCAAGCCAGATCGAATAAAGACTTACTTGTTCCCTTGGTAAAGGCTGAGGTTGCCCATGACGACACTGCTACACTTTTCATTTAAAAAGTCGATAACATCTCCTTGAATGAGTTTTCAGAATCCCCTATGGGATTAAATTGGAGGATAGGAAGCGTAATCCCAGTTGAAAGAAATTTCGAAAGAGATTCTCTACAATCCTCGCTGCTACCGCAAATTGTTAGCGAGCTTAGCATCCTGTCAGAAATGAATTTTGACGCACTTTCTGCACCTGATTTTTTATACTCTCCAATTATCTCCTGAACTTCGTTCTTAAAACCATTCTCTGCAAGAAAGTTGCTATAGTACTTTCCAACTGCGACATAAAATGCAAGAGTGACTGCTGCACGTTCTCTTGCTTTCTGAGGGTTTTTGTTTGACACTGCACATATAAAAGAACAAGCAATTTCAAACGCCTTTCCTTTTGTAGCCTGTTTTAAATCATACACAATGCATTTCAATTCCTCAAATGGTCTCAAATATAATAATATACCATCAGCAAGAGTAGATGCAATAGATACCATTTTTTTGTTCACGGCAGCCATGAAAATCGGAATATGCTTCCTTTGTGGCTCGTGCAATATCTTGAAATTGTTTATCTTAAAAAATTTTCCGCTGTAATTGATCTTTTCTCCTTGGGTCATTAGCTTGACGCATTCGACGTATTCCTTCATTCTACCACCAGGTCTGTCAAAATCTACGCTGTGCCAATTCTTTACAATAGCTGGAGTGCTTGCTCCAAGACCTATGACCGTCCTATTACCTGAAAGCATGTCAAGAGTAGTAGCCGCCATTGCGATGGTTGCTGGCGTTCTTGAATAAATACTAACAATCGACGTCCCAAGTCGTACTTTTTTGGTTATCTGGGATATGGCACCCAAACTTGAAAATGATTCTCGCCCCCAGGATTCAGGAACCCATAGTGAATCTACATTTTCTCGCTGATCGGCCATGTTTGCACATCGAAGAAGATCATGTGTGGATAGTAAGGGACCCAGACTAAATCCGACCTTCTCTGGATTACTCATTACAGATTTGCTTCCCTAATCTCTTTGGATGCTTCTTCAATATCCTTATGAGAATCAATCGAACGCCAAAAAACGTTCCTGTATCTTACAGCGTGAAGTATTCCTTTCTTTGCTAGCCATGGAAGAGCAGTAACCTCGATATTGCCTTCGATAGGTAGATAGCTAAAAACCTCTTCAGTGAAGAGATATAAGCCAGCATTAATCCACTTGTCCGAGATTTCAGGCTTTTCGATAAACCCCTGGACTTTTGAATTCTCATCAAGTTCAACCACTCCAAAAGGGCTGCGTAGAGGAACGACCGCAAGTACATTTGAATTTGCACTATTTAACAATTTGTTAGGGTCAAGCTCTGAAAGAACGTCACCGTTTAATACGAAGAATGAACCTTGGCTCGAAACCAATTCTTTAGCATTCAAAAGCGCACCTCCCGTTCCCAAGGCTTTTTCCTCTAATGAGTACTCCACTCGAGAATCAAACCTAGCACCATTGCCGATATGGTCCACTATCATGTCCTTCATGTACCCGACGCATATCACGAAATCTTTAATACCAAATCTCCTAAACCACCGAATTTGCCATTCGATAATTGGAATATTAAGGACCTCTATCATTGGCTTCGGTCTACTGTCGGTAAGCGGTTTTAGCCTTTTGCCAAATCCGCCTGCAAGAATTACGGTCTTCATGACACAATAGGTCGGGCAAGATTGTATAAAATGTTACTTGTACATGTACTCTGCTTCCGTCTGTCTCTCGTCCATAGCCTTTTCTTAAGAATCGCTCAAGTGTGTAGCGTAAGTGCTTGTGATTCTTTCATTTCTGAGCCGGCTCTTTTCTTCTTGTAGTAAGTATTTTCCTGTCAATCAGGGTCTTCCACGTGCCTAGTCCTATCAAGAGTGCCCCCATTGCCATTGTAGATCCGATCGTACGGAACGTGCCTGACATATCCTCAGACTCAACGGAGCCTTGTGCAACAAGTGCAATCATGCCTGCGATGATGAGGCCTCCGTTTACAAACAATAGACTGGATACAATCGGAGCATATTCCTTGCGTGCAATTACGAATGCGATAATCGACATTATTACGGCCCCCCCGCCAAAGGCTCCGCCTCTGATTGCCTCGTCAAAGGGCAAGAAACCCTGTCCCTGCGGAGAGGATGATGCAACTGCTACGTCAGCCCCATAGATTAAGAGGAGTATTAGCGAGGCTATGAGGAGACCTGTAGCAACACTCCTTACCATGTATCAATTAACTATGACAGATTTAATAAACCTAGCTTGTACGATTATTTTGTGACTGCTACTATTAAAGATATTCTATATTCTGTAATAGGTAAAATTGGCAAAGAAAAAATCCTCATGGAGATTAACAGCGATATTGGAATCTCGGAGAAACGCTGCGATGAAATTCTTGAAGAATGTAAAAAACTGATGCCGGGTGACATGACTGACGACTTATTAGTAAATTTGTGTGAAGCATTGCTCCATTTCTTGCTGACTGCTTCCCTGCTTCCGTCAGAGAGAAAAGTTAACCTAAAAGACACGGAACTGGATCTAGTAGTTCCTTCATTAAAGATGCTGAAGAAAAACCCTGAAAAGGCTTTAGTTATTCAGATAATAAGGAGAAATGATGCGCTAACAGAGCTAAAACGTACTAAATCTGTCCAACCTTACGATGAAAATATTTGGTTAGTGTCAGCAAAGGAACTACCTACACGTCATAAAAATTATTATGTCGGCTCAAACCTTTTTCCCTATTCAAAGATCATCATAGACATCAATGCCTTCCTCATTCGCAAAGGACATCATGGACTCAAGCTTTTACACGGACAGTAATATTTCAATGTCCAACTTTTTTTCTAACAACTTGCCAATAGAAATATAATTTGTTCCCTTAGAGAAAGGGATTTGAGCTAATACTTTGATGTTAGTGAGTCTTTCAAGAATTGGTGCTGTTTTTTGCTCCACCATGCCAGGGTTTTTGGAAGTTTTGTTCAAAATTATTCCAGCGGTTTTGAGGCGGAGCTTATTGCAGGCCATAATTGTAAGTAAAGTATGGTTAAGCGTTCCAAGTGTAGGTGTAGAGACGATAATCAAGGGCAAATTTGCCCGCTTTACAAAATCTGCAATGGATTCATTTTCAGTCAATGGAACCATGATGCCACCAATCCCTTCCACAATCATATATTGGTGTTTTCTTCCAAGCTTTTTCAACCTCTGCAACGCCTTTTCAGTATCGACAGGAGGACCATATTTTAGCTCTGTCGCAGATAAAGGCGAGGCAGCTATTGAGTAAAAAAATGGATTCAGATCGTAATCATGATCGTTTACCGCGGAGGCCCTCGCTAGTAATGCAGTATCTTGAGACCTGTATCTTTTTGAAAAAGCTCTGTTTGCTGTAGCAAAGGGCTTCATCACGCCAACATCTATTTTTTGTTTTCTCAACGCCCAAGCGAGACCCGCAGCGACGATTGTCTTGCCAACTCCAGTGCCCGTACCGGTAACGAAGATGCCACGCATGGAAATATATTATTACAACTGAACATAAAATATAGATCTCATTAAATTGGATCTGACAAATGCAGACAAGGAGTTTGTTTGGCATCCTTACACTCAGATGAGGGATTGGGTAAAATGGAATAATAGAGTAATCGTCAAAGGGGATGGCTTTTACCTAGTTGACAACAAAGGAAGAAAGTACTTGGATGGCAGTGCTAACATGTGGTGCAACGTCTGGGGGCATACACAGAACGAAGTCATACAGGCTATGATAGCTCAGCTACGAAAGATTCCACATTCCACTTTATTTGGGCTAGCCAATGCTCCATCCACAAGGCTTGCTGAACTACTAGTAAGCCTTGCAAGTGGAATGCATAAAGTGTTCTATACGGATAACGGTTCAACCGCAATTGAGGTCGCAATGAAAATAGCTCTTCAATATTGGCATAATAAAGGTAAATATGCAAAGACGCAATTCATCTCTTTGAAGCAGGGGTATCATGGCGACACACTTGGCGCTATGTCTCTTGGCTATATAGAGAATTTTTTCGGAGCATACAGACCGATCTTATTGAATGTGTACAGGGTGCCAACTCCTCTCCTGTATGGAAGCAAGTTTACAAATGAAAGAGATTTAGTAGAATGGTGTCTTGAAAAAACGGAAGGTGTACTTAAACGACAGAAGGATCGGTGTGCCGCCTTGATTATGGAAAGCGGGGCACAGATAGCAGGAGGAGCAATTATTTATCCTGCAGGCTATCAGGAAAAAATAGCAAAGTTATGCAGAGAATACGATGTATTGCTAATTCTAGATGAGATCGCAACTGGATTTGGTAGGCTGGGAAATATTATAGAATATATCGCACAGAATTCCCAACCCGATATCGTATGCTTTGGAAAGGCTCTTACTGGTGGCTATTTCCCTCTAGCTGTGACCCTTGTCACACGTCAGATATTTGATGCATTTCTGGGAAGATATCATTTCAACAAACATCTTTACCACGGTCATACCTTTACAGGGCATCCTGTAGGATGCGCAGCTGCTCTAGCAAACATTGAGAATTATCAAAATCACAATCTAACTCAGCAAATAAAGTTAAATTCAGAATACATAGCATCCTGGCTCCCTGAATTTTCCAACTCGCCAATGGTAGGTGACATCCGACATAAGGGTATGCTCGTAGGGATTGAGCTGACAAAGAATAACAAACCTATTGTCTCTTTGAAAAATAAAGACATCATAAATTACTTCATAATGAAGCAATCACTAAAGATGGGTGTTCATCTGAGACCCCTGGGCAATATCATACTCTTAATTCCTCCTCTTGGTATCGGAAAGACAGACTTAGACAAGTTGCTCATTGTAACAACAAAATTGCTGAGAAGGATAGAGAAACTAGCTTAGTTCTCTTAATTTCTTATACAGAGTAGCTTTTGACAAGCCTAGAGTCCTAGCTATTCTTGTTTTTGAGTGATTTTCCGCAAGCATAGTAATGAGCTTATCCTTGTCAACGGTCTTTTGAGGTCGACCAATCCCCTTTCCAGCCTCTCTGGCTCGGTGCATCCCATCCTTTGTTCTCTGTACAAGCAGTTCGCGCTCTCTTTCCGCAGCCCATGTCAGGATGCCTATCATTAGCTTTCGGATGCTGGCTTCTGTAGTTTGGAGGAAAGATTCTCTAGGTGAACATGAAATCAGGGAGGCATAGCGCTCGACCGCCTTTATGGCATCCAATGTGTCCCAAAATGTCCTTCCTACCCGAGATAATTCATACACTAAAATAGCGTCTACTCCTGCCACTTTTACAAGCTCTAGCATCTCCTTAAATCCGCGCCTTTGTGTGGCGGGGATCTTGCCGCTGATAGCAGGATCTTCGAAATAATCAAGGATCAGGTAGCCATTAAGTTGGCCCCATTTTTCCAGTGCAAGCTTTTGATTCTGAACCGTCTGTTCTTCTGTGCTTACCCGAAGGTATGCAAAGGCATATTTCATAATTCAGTATTCCTTGTAGAATATATTTAGCGTGTTGTCAACAATAGTGTTCAAAAAGGGTTGCACACATATGTGAACTCCATCCATGATGATAACTATTGTACAATAGTAAAAAAAAGGTACTAATTTTTGTGCCGTCTACAAAACGTTCCATTTGTGAACTGTGTTGGGACGTTTCAATAGAAAACGAAAACCGCTACTTTCCTGTCTTAAGGTTTGTAAAAATATCATCTATCAAGAATTGCCTACTTTTGGCTGTCAGGACCGACCTTTTGGCATAAATTCTTCGATTAAATGAAAGTTGGAGGAATAGGCAATAGGTATCCGCCTACCATGTTTGATCAACTATTACAGTCATTTTTATCCTCAAGAGTCAGATAAGAGAAATATTTCTAAATTCGAATTTAGAAATAACACTATATTATACACATCTTCTTGCCCACTCTTTCAAGGGCCTCCACCGCAGAATCGAGATGTTCCTGCTGGTGTATAGCGGTGATTGAAATTCTGAGGCGTGCCTGGCCTTTCTTAACTGTCGGATACCTTATTGCCTGAGCAAAAATACCCTCATTTAGCAGATGATTGGAAAAGTCTACCGCCTGTGCTTCTTTTCCAACAATGAGCGGAATTATCTGGCTAACAGGGTTTCCGATTTCAAATCCTAGCCTCTTCATCGCTGATGAAAAATAAACGATATTTGCTCGAAGCCTCTTTTGTAGATGTCCCTTCTTTGCTATTGGAATAGCTGTGATCGCTGCAGTGCACAAATGATCAGGAAGAGCGGAAGTATAGATAAACTGCCTTGAAGTATTTATCAAAAGATCCCTGATAGGCAATGTCGTGGCTACATAGCCCCCGAAGCAACCCAGTGCCTTGCTCATGCTGTTTATATGGATGTCAAAGTTAGCTCCTAATTCGGCTGATGTGCCTGAAAAGGCTGGTCCGAAGATAAAGTCTCCATGGGCATCATCAATGATAGTTATTGCATCATGACGGTCTGCTATGGCCTGTATTTCTGACAGTTTTCCGATATCGCCATCCATGCTAAAAATACCTTCGGTTATGACAATTTTTCTGCCTCTGCTCTGTCCGATTAGCTCTTCTAAGTGATCAGTGTCGTTATGCCGAAACACAACAACTGTCGCATCAGTTAGGCGACAGGCATCTACTATGCTAGCATGATTTAACTCGTCGCTATATATCGTCGAACTCTCGTCTGCGATTGTGGTCAGCACGCCCATAATTGCGGTATAGCCTGTCGGATATACAAGCGCTGATTCTGTTCTTCGATGCGATGAAAGTATATCTTCAAGTTCGATAAAATTCGGATGATTGCCTGCAATTAACCTCGAACTACACTGCGATACTTCTTGCAACGATGCAATAGTTTTCTCAATGACTTGCCTGTCTGTCGATAGGCCAAGGTAATCATTAGAGCAGAGATTAATGGCCTCCTTGCCGTTTATTATAGCAGTGGGGCCTCTAGGGACCACAGCTCTAAGGCGACGATACAATCCCCTATTTTGAAGAAAATCCAGACGATTCTTAACAAACTCGGTTCTATGATCTGAGCCCAATTTCTCGGATCATCGCAATGTCTCTATTGGCCTCGTTCCCTCCAGTAGTTAGGTACCCACCAGTGATAATACCATTTGCCCCCGCCCTGAGAGCCATTTTATCGTTCTCCTTGAGGTGCACTTCTCTTCCACCCGCTATCTTTAGGATTGTTTTTGGCATTATGAAGCGCCACACAGCAATTGTCTTTATCGCGTCAAGGGGTTGTAGAGGTTCAATCCCTGCTAGCGGGGTTCCTTCTCTACCTATGAGGATATTAACCGGAACCTCATCAGGATTCAGCGATGCTAGAGAGAATGCAAGCTCTATCCTTTGTCTTGCACTTTCGCCCATCCCTAAGATGCCACCAGAGCATAGCTGCAATCCTGCCTCTTTAACAATTTTCGCAGTGTTAAGTCGGTCAGAGAACTTATGGGTATTACAGATCTTTTCAAAATAACTTTCAGCGGCTTCCAGGTTATGGTTGTACCGCTTGACGCCTAGCTTCTTTAACTCTCTTGCTCTCGATAATGTCATGAATCCGAGCGAGACATTGACTTCGATCTTTACTTTGGATTTGATTTCTTTTATTGCCTCACAAATGTGTTGAAAGTCCTTCTCAGGAGGGTCTCTGTAGGCGCATACCAAGCAAAAACTCGTAGCCCCCCCCTCCTGGGCCTCTTTTGCCTTTTCAAATAACTCTTCTTTAGACAATAATGGATATTTCTTGATACCTGTATCATAGAATGAAGATTGCGCGCAAAACGAGCAATCCTCTGGACATCTGCCAGATTTTGCATTCACTAGTGTTTCTACATCGACCGTATCACCATTAAATGTCCTAGTGATTATGTTAGCGCAATTTGCTAGCATTGCGATATCGTTAGTCGCGAGCAATTTTTCTGCCTCTTCAAACTTAATTGAGCCGCCGCCAAGGACTTTTCTCATACAATTACGGATGAATAATGAATCCGTCATAACGTCAGGCAAGGTAGAGTCGCTAATTAAAATTTCGGTGTGACCCTGCTGGCCGGAGAAATGTTTCTAAACTCGAGTTTAGAAATAGTTATTAAGTTTAGATAAAACTTACCTGTGGTTACACATGCAAGTAAAAGAGTTTGTCTTACGACTAAATATATCGGAGGAGCAAGGCAGAGAAATCGTTCATTATATTAACTCGCTTCCAGCTAAAGACTTGCTCTTTGCCTTGCGATTTGCATATAAGCGCTATACCGCCGAAAGAGGAGGATATTTAATGCCTGGACGGAAAAGTTTTGTGAAAAGAGAAACGCTATCGTTAACTCATGATCAGGCAAACTGGAGGCTTAACAATTGGAGGGCTATGATCAAGACCTATAGAGAAAAAGGGTATAGCTACCCAACTATATCTAGGATTAAAAAACAAGTTCAAAAAATTGCCAACAAAAAATAAAGAGGGCGTTTTGAGGGAGAGTTAGTAGCTTGTGGCCTCTAGGTTCTTTGCAGCAAGGTTTGGAGATGGCAAATCTGGGAATTTGTTCTTCATGTTCATTTCCACTACAGCGCTTGCTTCTTCCATTATCTGTGCGGTGTCTTCGTTTATTGTGTTGAAATTCGCAATTTCGCTGTTCGGTATCTGCCCCGAGTCTGTCATGATATTTCCCAGCAACTCTGATATCTGTCCAAACGACTGATCCGCTTCCGGCATCATTCCAGACAGTCCGCTTTGCAATCCCTTTATTACAGACATTGCAGGGCTTAGTGTCACCACCACGTCTCCAAGCTCTGTCATCGTGTTGAGCCTCAGCTGTATCTGTTCGAGAGCCAATTTTGCTGACGTGACCATCTTGTTCATTTTTCGAATCTGTGAGAGCTCTCCTGATAACACCTTTGCATGTGAAGAATCATGACTTTGCATCGCAAGGACGACTCGCTTGAAAATTAGCTTATCTTTTTCTTGCATTCGTGAGGAAATCGCATCGAGCCTTGCGATCTGCATATGCAACTTCTTTTGCGCTTCTTCTATTCTTGGCTTTAGTGGAGCTTGTGGCTTGATGCCCTCAAGCAACTTGTGACCAACGCTTTCTCCTTGGGGCTTAACCCACTTATTATCAAATGGCATTCTTGTTATTATGGCACCCAGCCATCATGACCTTACATTGATAAAAGCAAATGTGTACCTATAACCATCGTAACCAAAGTAACAGGTCTGAGCGGTTACAACCGCTTCGCTTGTTCTGTTGTTCTCCATTAGACGGTAGACAGGTTTTTAAAGGCTATAGTCTGGTTAGGTGTAGAACATGATAAAGGAGAAGATAAAGGTCAACAATCGCAGCTATGATGTGACCATGAACGAACAAACACACATGTATGCAATGCGATTGAGGAGGCTTTATCAACAGAGCTATAGTGATATGGACAGCTTCGATGAAGTCAGTTCTGAGATCTCCACCACAATAAACAACTTACTTAAACATGCAGTTTCACCCGAAGTAAGAGAAGACGACATGGACGGTGTCGTTCAGCAGCTACTGAAAATGTATGAAAAAACAAGTAAAAAATAAAAGTAAACAGAATAACGTCTAAATAACAATCGCAGGATTTCATTGATGTGGGTTCACTTGCTGTTAAAAAATGCATTAATCCTTCATGCGGTTTAACTCATGAGATTGATAATGACATTTACAGATGTTCATGCGGCTCACTTCTTGATGTTAAGTATAGCGAGAAGCAAAGCCGTAATTTAATAGAAAAATTCTACCATCGTAGGGATCATGGCGGTAATATCTATAACGAAAGCGGTGTATGGCGCTTTCGCGAACTCATCAATTTCGCAGCTATCGATCCAGAAGATTTTGAACAATGTGCTCGTCTCCTAGTGTCACTTGACGGTTCTGAAGGTCGCCTCTCAAAACCTTACCAGATGAGCAAGGTGGCTAATTATGCAAGCATGAACCATGATTCTTTATTTCTTCAACCTGAAGGATACAATCCGTCTGGCTCATTCAAGGATAACGGCATGTCTACTGCAATGACTCATGCTAAAATGCTTGGTGTGGATAGGATTGTTTGTGCTTCCACCGGTAACACCTCAGCATCTGCTGCGATGTATGCAGCCAATGAAAACATGAAGTGTGATGTTTACATCCCGAGGGGCGAAATTGCCCCTGGCAAACTTGGTCAGGCATTCCAGTTTGGTGCTCAAGTTATACAAGTACAAGGAAACTTTGATGATGCTCTCACCGCTTCACTTAAAAATGCGAAGGAAACTGGTGGATATACTGTCAACTCAGTCAACCCTTTCCGCCTTGAGGGTCAGAAGACTATCCTGTATCGGGTCCTCGAATATCTCGATTGGACCCCACCAGATTGGATAGTGTATCCTGGAGGGGCCTTGGGTAACACATCTAGCTGCGGAAAATGCCTAATTGAGCTATACGAATGGGGTTGGATTAGGAAAATACCTCGGCTCGTAGTGGTTAACGCTGAAGGAGCAAATGTGCTATATAACTTATACAATGGATTCTTTGAGGACAAGCCTCTGAGATGGAATGGTGGCAGGCCCGATCTTGGAATCATTGACCGCTACTACGCTGACTTGGACAAAAAAGGGATAAGACCACGGACGCACGCAACTGCAATTCAAATAGGCAGACCCGCAAATATTGTCAAGGCATTGCGTGCGCTTGATTTTACCAATGGAGTAGTCGTACAGGTAAGCGACGGAGAAATGAGCGATGGGATGTCAGTCGTCGGATTGAACGGCTTTGACTGTGAAATGGCATCGGGCGCAGTCCCAGCAGCTGTAAGAAAGCTACGCGGAGAAGGGCTAATCAAGAGGGATGATAAAGTCGTCGGTATCCTCACTGGAAGGCAGAAAGATCCTGCATTAGCAGTAGAATATCATATAAACCAAGACAATATGTTTGCTAGGCCCCCAACAAGCCACTAACAACTTATTCTTTTTTATTATGTCATTAGATTTGCTTGGACTAGTTTGTTACTATATCCATAGTATTAAAGAGAAAATTTAGTAACATCATTACAAATATAGTTTTATTATCTTGCTCTTCAAACAAATATTATTGAAGTAGTTTGCCTCATGTCTTCTTAATATACCCATTATTCTTCGTGTCACTTTGAAGCAAGATAGGACAAAGGATATGTTAAAGGAACCGTAGGATTGCCGGAAGGATTGAGCAAAAACCGTTTCAATCAGCTGCTGTTCCCTTTAGGGCCGAAAGGATAGCATTTGCCTTGTGCTCTGTTTCGGCCCATTCCAGGTCAGGATCAGAATCGATGACGATTCCTGCTCCTGACTCGATATATGCTTTATCACCATTTACAAATAATGATCTTATCGTTATAGCAAAATCGCACGAACCATTAAATGAAAAATAGCCCACTGCTCCAGCATAAGGACCTCTGAGAGAAGGTTCGAGCTCATCGATTATCTGCATTGCGCGAACTTTGGGAGCACCTGAGACAGTACCGGCAGGGAAGACAGCCTTGACGCAATCATAAGGATCAAATATTTTTTGCATTTTACCTATGACATGGGATACAATATGTTGCACATGGCTGAAACGCTTGACAGTCATGAACTCCTTTACCTTAACCGTGCCAAATTCGCAAACCCTTCCTATGTCATTTCTTGCTAAATCGACGAGCATTGTATGTTCTGCAATTTCCTTTTCGTCTTCTAGCAACTCCTGACGTAACTGTTCGTTCTTCTTTTCATCTTGTAGGATTGGTCTTGTGCCTGCTATAGGAAAAGTCTCAATATAGTCTTTTGTGACACGAATTAGCATCTCGGGGCTGGAGCCTATTATGCATCGACCCGACATTTTTAGCATATACATATATGGTGAAGGATTTACTTCTCGAAGTTTTGCGTAAAAATCAATAAGATTCCCCTTTATCTTAAAATTAATGCTCTTAGCAAGTACTACCTGGAAAATATGACCGTTGTATATATATCGCTTGGCTTTTTTAACCATTCTTACAAAATCAATCTTTCTCACGTTCCGCTTAGGAGTGGTATATGAGAACCTGTCAACCTTATATTTTACATCCGCCATTTTCTGCTCGACTTCTTTTAACCTTGATCTACCTAGGAAAAAATAGTATGCTTGGTTTTCTTTGTGATTGAAGAGTATTCCATCATCATAGATGCCAAACTCGAGCAGCGGAAACTCGCTAGCTTTTTTCTTCCTCCCTTTCGGTAGATGCTCCCAGAACCGGGTTGCGTCATAGCTAATGTATCCTACTGCGCCACCGATATATCGGAAGCGATCATCATTTACTTTGGGCATTAATTCACGTAAACTGGACAGAGGTTCTTTAGTTGATAGTGTTTGCAGAATTTTTCCGTTTCTGTCTTTTACCGTAAAATTATCAGAGTCACATCTTACGATGAGTTTTGGATCAAAGCCAATTACAGACATCTCGGCTAATTCTTCAGGCCCTATTAATGATTCAAGGATGAAAACCCTTTCATAAACGAAATATAGTTTCTTAAAGAGTTGAAACTGGTTTTCAGAAGTAGCAAGCTTCTGCACATGAATTGTATTCCCTGTGATACCGCCAAAAGCAATCACTTTTGCTCATATTAGCCTCCTACCTACACTGAACCTAGATAGAAAATAAAATTTAAACCTTCATCACCTGGTATATGTTGTTACTGCGCCATTTGACGCAGATCCGACTAGTAAGGCATATTTTGCTAAGGCTCCAACGTTATATCTAGGTTTAATAGGCTTCCACTTTTTAAGCCTCCTTGTAAGCTCGCGCTTCGATACCTCCAGATCAATCCTACTTTTTTGCATGTCAATTACTATCTGGTCGTATTCCTTTACTAAAGCGATTGGGCCACCTACCATCGCTTCTGGAGCAACATGGCCTATCATGAATCCTCTAGTTGCGCCAGAAAACCTCCCATCAGTCACCATAGCAACCTTTTCTCCTAGTCCCTGTCCTACTATAGCTGCAGTAACCGCAAGCATTTCACGCATCCCTGGCCCCCCTTTTGGTCCCTCATAACGGATTATGATTATGTCTCCTTCGACGATTCTCCGCTTAGATACAGCATCAAATGCGTCCTCTTCTACGTCAAAAACTCTCGCCCTACCGACAAATCTCCTAGTTTGCACTCCTGCAACCTTCATTACTGCGCCTTCGGGCGCAAGTGTGCCCTTGAGTACCTTGAGCGTGCCTTCGTGCTTTATCGGATTGTCAAGCTGACGGATTACCTTGTTATCACCGTTAAAGTCAAGCTTGACCGAGTCTAGATTTTCAGTCATAGTCCTACCACTAACTGTCATAACATTGCCATTTAGGAGACCTTTTTTGAGCAGACTGTTGAGTATGACGGGCACACCGCCGACCTTATCTAAGTCGGCCATGATATACATTCCACCGGGCCTCATATCTGCAATGTGCGGAGTTCGCTTACGAATTCTTTCGAAGTCTGAAAGCTTTAATTGAACTCCGACTTCTCTTGCTATTGCAAGTAGGTGGAGAACCGCATTTGTCGAGCCGCCTACAGCATTCGCCATCATAATTGCGTTCTCAAAAGCTTCAAAAGTCATGATGTCGCGCGGTCTGATGTTATTTTCGACTATGTCCATTATGGCCTTCCCGGTATTGTAACATATTTCTGAACGCCTTTCAGTCTCCGCGGGAGCAGAAGCGCTACCTAGTAATGACATACCGAGTGCTTCACTAATTGATGCCATCGTATTTGCGGTGTACATACCTGCACATGAGCCAGCGCTAGGGCATGCAACATTTTCAAGGCTAGTGAGTTCCTGCAATGTCATTTTTCCTGCGTCATAAGCACCTACAGCTTCATACACGTCTTGAACAGTCACCTGCTTGCCATTCCACAAACCTGGCATGATAGTCCCGCCATAAACAAATATTGAGGGTCTGTTCAAACGGCCCATACCCATTAAGGTTCCTGGCAAACTCTTATCACAACCTGAAATACCAACTACTCCGTCGTATTCATGGGCTCTGACCATGACTTCAATAGAATCTGCGATCACCTCGCGGCTTACAAGAGACGCTTTCATACCTTCATGCCCCATAGCGATGCCATCGGAAACTGCGATGGCAGTAAATTCCCTTGGCGTGCATCCTGCATCTATCACCCCTCTTTTGGCGCTCTGGGCTAGTCGTCCAAGATGAATATTGCAAGGAGTGGCCTCATTACATGTGGAAGATACTCCTATTAAGGGCCTGTCCAAATCTCCATCTGTTAGACCCATCGCCTTATACATTGCCCGATGTGGTGCTCTAGCTGGCCCTTCGAGTGCCTTTCTGCTTTCCAGCTTCAATGCAATGATCGAGAAACAGGAGCCTATTTTAAGATTCTTCGTTTATTCAAGAGTTGCGATTATCTTGACCGAGTCAACCCCTTCTACTTTGAAAACAGTTTCACACATACCACATTCTGCATTGCCGCTTGAAAGATCCTTTGCAAGCATCTCTTCATTCAAGTAGTCGCACTTGGGGCAGCGAAAAGAGAAGGTCATATCAAAGCTATCCAGCTCAAGTGTTTCTCCCATGTATATAAGGTTCGGATCGTTGGTGTATTTAAAAATTCATATACCATAATAGCAAAAAATAAAGAACCATTGTTCGCACAGCATACAAGCGCGCTATGAGCAAAACTTGCATCTTCTGCTCTATAATAGAGGGGCGCGAGCCCTCCGTCCAGATCCACCATGACGATGGCTTTCTTGTACTCATGGACAAATACCCTATAAATCCTGGACATGCGCTTTTGATGCCTACAAAGCATTACGAAACTTTGCTTCAAATGCCTCCTGTAGAGGTAGGCAAATTATATTCCTTGGTACCAACAATCGCTAAGGCAATAGTATCAGCGGTAAAGGCCGATGGCTTCAATGTAGGTCAAAATAATGGAATCGCAGCAAACCAGATTGTTCCACACGTACATGTTCATATTGTTCCCAGGTTTCATGACGATAGCCCAGATGGAAAGTGGCCCTCAAGGAGAGTTGCCCGTTACGAAGAGATCGTTAAAATAGCGCAACAGATCAAAGAGAAGATTTCTTAAACCCTTAGTAACTTTTGGTATTTCTTATCCGTATTGCCTACGTTGATATAGATGCGCTGCGAAATTACCGAGAAAAGCATCATTATAGTCATCTATCACGTTACACTTCAGACAAAGGCAAGGCTATATCTAATATGGAAATCCTCCCTTGGAGAAGCTAGTCAATAGCAAATCTTCTCCAGACGTTGTTTTTCGCATAATTTCCCCTTCGATAATTAGCCCGGTAGACAAGTTGTCTGCAAAGAGACCAAACGGCAAGTAATTATCCGCATGTCTAACTATCCAAGGAAGAGATTCTAACCATTTCAAAAAAGATGGATCTCTGAGAAAGGTTCCTCCGAACTGTTGTATTGTCTTAGCAAGACTAGCACTCTTCACCTTCCGGACTTGAATATATCCTAAAGTTTTTGTTCATGATTTGACATCAATGAATATACTGAGGCAGTAGTCATAGCAAAATGAGGGTTTCTTTGATGTTGGGACCGCGATCAATGAGGTCACCGGTTAGTATCAGAATATGGTTTCTGGGTGACCAATCAATAGTATCAAGTAGTAATTCTAGTTCGTCATAACAGCCGTGCATATCTCCTATGCCTATAAACTTCTTGCCTTTGAGTTGTTATCGTAAATCAAGGATGCTGGCACTCAACCCAAGATTTGAGCTCATCTATTGACAAGACTTGCTCTGGATAGTTAATGAAGGTAAGCTCTCCGCCTAGTTACATCAAAAGGCGGGCGCACGCTAGTCCATCACAGCAGGAGGATAAACTAACGGCATATGATAAAGCAGGTAGAAAAAGACGACCGATATGATGGCATTTGCGCCATCTACTTTGCAGGGTGTAAATCTTGACCATCTTATTGTTACCCGATCAGGTTATAACAAATTAATTGTTTTTTTGCTGTAAGTTACCGTGGGATACATAAACCTAATAGCTATTCAGTTTTCTTTAGCATCAGATGATGCCTTTTTGTTATCTCTAGCTCATTTTCCTCCAGCAGAAACCGGAAGTCATAGTCATGACGGGCACAGAGGTACAGTATGAGCTTGAACGCATTAACGTCTGCGAGTGAATCCCTCTCCACCATCAGCTGTTTGTCTCCTCCGTCGACACCCAAGGCATTGATATCACTTTCTTTGATGACGACGTAGACCGTTGCACGCTCAAAGCAGGCAGCGACCTGGCAAGCTGGATGCTGCAATGGCACTTTAAGACCCTCGCGATCATCTGTTAGCATAATGTAGTATAGTATGCCCGATTTTGATATTTACATGTTATTTCTTTCTCTATGGAATTGTTCTTAGTAATGAAAGATTAGAATTATTTCACTGTATTCTTTGCGCCGTCGATAATATATTTCGTTGAGTTCTGCCTATGAGGTATAGACTATACAAGTTTCTCCATATATTTTGTAATGACTTTCCCATTTTTATAAGAGGTTTTCTAAAACTTAAAGAATTCTGCTCGCCCTTTACAAGCAGAACAACTGTAGCCCCCCGAACCTTCTGAGATTTTCTGCACGTCTTTCCCCTTTCCCTAATATAACATCTCAAAACGGTACCCAAGCCGTCTGTGATACAGCCATTTAGTATGACGTATTTATTGGTAGGTATGTTCACCCGTCCCATCTTATTGCGAGCGCTAGCATAGGCCGCTAATATAAGGATAATAGTTTCAGGCTTTTCGTGTTACGTCTATTAAACCAGCTCTCCGAGATCGGGCCGTTGTTCCCTAATTACCTTAGGCAAACCCCGCATATAGCTTCTTGCAAGAGTCCTCACTGGTTGGGATGATGTCCAAATGCAGCCAAGTACCTTGCAATCGTGGCATGTCTTAGCAATGTCCCATTGTGGAGCATCCCATATTTCGTCTATGCTCTTATCTAGAAGGCTATATGTATTGTCGGGGGAATTGAACTTCCAACATGGTACCATGACGGAGCCATTTGCATTTACAAATATACTCTTCCAAACTCCACATTCATCGAATTGTGTCCTGCCATGCTCTATTATCTGATGAAAATATTCCGGAGGAATCAACATCTTGAGTGAGTTTGACTTTTTCATGTAATCGAGAACGCTTTTGCACACCTGGCCCATCGTTTGTCGATCAGGCAAAAGAGAATATTGAACGTCAGATCTATCTTCAACAAATGTAAGAGAGATTGCACTTGCTCCGAGGTCCCTTGCTCTGTCAAAGTAAGTTTGATCGATGAACTCCTGAGCATTGAACTTTGTAATCACACTGTTAAAATAGTGCGGAACTTCGTATTTCGTGAGCAGGTGAAGATTGTCCACAACTTTCCTGAAAACATGGGAGGACACTCCTCGCACTTTGCAGTATGGCTCTTCGTAAGTAGAATCGATACTGCATGTCACAAACTCAATATATTTTTTCAGGCTATTTAGGTCAATCTTATGCACAAGAGAACAGTTTGTGATAAGTGTTATCGGCATCTTGATTGTATGCAGATACTCAACAAGCTCCATAAAGTCAGGCCTGGTAGTGGGCTCTCCTCCCTCTATTATACACCAAACACAATATTTAGACACCTTGTCGAAGACCATTTTCCACTGTTGTGTGGAAAGATCGGCTCTCTTGGCAAGAGCTATTTGCTCTTCCTTCTCGGGATCGCCGAAAGGGCACATCGGACAGTAAAAATTGCAGTAGTGAGTCATACTAAAAACTGCAATAACAGGACGCCTCCTTCCAAATGCCATATTTGTACCCCACTTGCTGATCAGCTTTATACTACGTATTGTGTCAACCAATGTACGATTCTTGCGGTATTTGTTGCTTTTAAGCAATTCTCCTTAAGAGAAAACCTTAACGGTCATGGTACCCATCTCCTTATAGAGAGAGATATGATGGATGTACTGAAATTTGGAACAGAAGTCGTCACTCTTTCAGCTTCAGGCGTACTGGCTCCCGGGCCGCTTTTATTTGCTAATCTAGCCTGCGCCACCAATCACGACAAATGGTCAGGCATTAAAGTAGCGTGTGGCCACGCGATCATTGAACTCATTCTAATAATCATATTGGCAGCGGGCCTCTTTACGATTGACGCAGCAATAGAATATACTGATGCTATAGGATTGATGGGTGGAGTCGCTATCATTGTCTTTGCAGGCTTGCAGACAGCGACTATTGTTGACAAAAACAGACCACACTATCATATTAGATGGATCACAGGAAGTAAGGGCCCATTTCTTATAGGTCTCTCATTTACTGCGCTTAATCCTTTTTTCATTATTTGGTGGTTCACAGCGGGTTTAAAGTTGATCAGCGATTCTGCAGAATTTGGAATCACGACAGGGTTAATACTCCTATTTGCGCTGCATGTCTGGATGGACTATGCTTGGTTGGCTCTCAC
>DATCWI010000012.1:0-2780 GCA_036566425.1 Nitrososphaera sp. | reverse complement strand
GAAGAATTTATCGTGGTTACCTGACTCAAACTGCAGTATATCTCCAGCTGCTATCTGAATCTTAAATAATTTGTTTAAATATTGCATGAAGCTAGGTCCAGCAACTATGCTCTTTGCTTCGTGCTCAAATGGTTTGTTATAATATTTTGTTAAAGTCTCGGTTAATCCAGTATTGCTGAGCTCTTCTACTAAACTTGGTAGCTCCACAAAAGTTGAGTTCCTCTTGTAGACTCTAATTGTCGCCAATGAAAATATACATCCTCCTCATCTTTAACAATATCCGGACGTCGATATATAGCCCTGCCTATTTTTCTCTGCACTCCGATGCAAAGAACCTTAAGGCTGACATGCTTAAGTAATGGTGTAAGAACAACAGAAATGATAAAAGTATGTAAATCATGCGGCAAGGAATTTCAAAACCTTACCAGGGGTGTATTATATTCAAGCTCTACCATAGGCGTTTTGGAGTTTTGCTCAGATAATTGTTCCAAGAATTACTTAACTCAGCTATGAAATGAAAGAATATGCGCAAGAACAATCTATTATCATGTCGTTGTTGTACATTGTACATCATACCCAACTAGTACGCGCTACTAACATGTAATGAATCATGGAAAAGATAAAGAAGAGGAGAAAAAGCTCGACTAAAAAGAGTATGAATGTAAAACCAAGCTACTAAAGAAGGTCAGCTTAGATGATATTTTTGGACAATTTTTTAGCGGGCCCAGAGGGTTCTGGCAGAAAAACTTCAAAATTGAGACTTAGTGAAGCAGCATCGATAAGATGACAGTCGAGAGGTTGCGACTAATATCTCTGAAGCATCAATACCATTTGCACTGCTCACGTTTTTCATTGAATATTCAAGGGATAATGGAATTACCTTTCCATGTATGTTTATCATGCATATTTCTTTCACCATATCTATCCATATACCCAACCAATCGGTTCGAGAATCAAATTCCTTAACTATACGGTAAAAAGAAAATTTTATTTTTAGTATAAGATAAAAGCATGGATGGAGAACCCTTAATCAGGTATATGGTCCAACAGGCAAATAACTCCCTTCTTGTCGGTACTTTGGAGGAATTAAAGCATAAAGGCTATCTTTCTGTTACAGTTCAACGACACGATATTGTACTGTTTTATCAGGAAGGGGAAGTATATGCTCTTGACAATCGTTGTCCCCACATGGGTTTTCCTCTAAGTCGAGGAAGCACCAAGGATGGCATATTGACCTGTGACTGGCACCATGCCAGATTTGATATTAAGACTGGAGGTTGTTTTGATTTATGGGCTGATGATGTGCCTGTTTTTGCTGTGAATGTTATTGATGGGAATATTTTTGTCCGTATTGAACAGGCAAATAAAAGGAAAGAGCAGCTCCGTGCACATCATCTGCAAAGACTAAACGATGCAATGGAGCAAAACATAGCCCTCATTGTTGCCAAGTCAGTACTGACACTAGAGTCACAGGAAGTCTCGAGCTCTGAACTATTTAGGAAAGGGTTGGAATATGGCACAAGATACAGACAAGAAGGCTGGGGTGTAGGGTTGACGATTCTCACTTGTATGACGAATCTAGCCCCATTTTCAAGAAGCTCTGAAGATAGGCTTCGAGCAATTTACCATGGTCTCTCAGCTGTTGCTGACGACTGTTCCGGACAACCACCTCGATTCACGGTGAGTCCATTGCCAGATGTACATAATACCTCTGCAGATATGGGGACGTTGAAGCGATGGTTCCGTCATTTTATAGAGGTTCGTGATGCTGATGGAGCTGAACGCTGCCTTGTTACAGCCATAAGAGCAGGAAAAGACCAAAATATCGTAGCAGATATGCTGTTTTCAGCAGCTACTGACCACCGTTATCTTGATTCCGGGCATGTTTTAGATTTTACTAATAAGGCCTTTGAAGCGCTTGATATAGTGGGATGGGATATGGCTGAACAAGTACTGACTAGCCTTGTCACGCTTTATGCCGAAGCGACAAGGATGGAGGAAAGGAGTTCGTGGCGACATCCTATCGACATCGTAGCGCTGTTAAATGATTGCTTTGACAAGCTTCCAGCTGTATTGGAAAGAGGTAAGCAAAGTCAGAAGACCTGGAAAGCTAGCAAGAAAACCGTAGAGGTATTATTGGGAGATAATCCCGCTGCCATTGTAAATATACTAATTGAATCTCTACAAGATGGCGCAAAGTACGAAGAATTGGCTGCCATAGTAGCTTATGCCGCTGCCCTTCGAATTGCGCAATTTCCCATTACCAATGAATATTCTGATTGGAATACTGCCCTTCACACTTTTACATTCGCAAATGCTGTTCAACAGGCTATCCATCGGCTGCCTTCATCCAAGGAACTTTTACGTGCAATCTTTGATATCGCAATGTCAAACTACCTAAACAGATTTCTAAATGTACCTTCTGTGGCCCTTCCTTATGATAAAGAGGGCCCAATAAATAATAAAAATACTGAGAGCAACCAGGAAAATATTATGGACAGGTTTCTTGATACGCTTGATAAGCGTCACCAGGTAAATGAAGCTGCAAAGTTGGTTGTGGGGTTCCTTTCTACGCAAGGAGAAGAAGAAGAAGAACTCTCTTCAATTCTTGTGCATGCCCTATTAAGAGAGGATAGAAGTTTCCATACAATTCAGATGTTAGAAGCCGCTTTTAGACAGAAGGCGGAGCTTCAGCGCCTTCAAATCTTAGACGGTGTAAAACCTGGTTCGCATGTGTTGATAGCCACTACACGGTACTTGGCTGCTCATACACCAACTGC
>DATCWI010000021.1:0-4380 GCA_036566425.1 Nitrososphaera sp. | reverse complement strand
GAGAGTATTTGAATTACGTGTAATTAGTGAGCCTAAGGGACATGAATACCTTTAGTTCTTCCAAAAAGGTTCCACAAATATGAGATGGAGGCCGGCTCTCTAAATATTGGATGCACTGGGTCCAATTTTTCAACGTTTTTTATTTTAGGCGGGCCCGGAGGGATTCGAACCCTCGACCTAACGCTTAGGAGGCGTTCGCTCTGTCCATGCTGAGCTACGAGCCCATCTTTGCTCTTGAACCTTTGGAGCGCCAATTTAAAACATTCGTCTATTTAGACATAAATACAACAATCTGAGGTTTACTATTCGGGCGGAATTCTGGATCGCGCCAATCGCTTGGAAAATACCTCTTCCCAATGTTTGAAGTCGGTTGGAAACTCACTTCTACGGCAATCGATAGAAGGTCAGTGAACAATTGATTATCTTCTTCTAAATCCGTCAAAATCCGGAGCTTGCCACCATTGACAAGCTTCTTTGAGATAATTGCAAGCATTGCTCGAAATGAGCTTTTGCCTCCGATGGTAGTAATAGGCACATAGTTCTCAGGCAACACGATAAAAAAGTTGTCTATCGATCTGTCTGATATTGCAGGGAGCAATTTTTCAGTATCTCCCCAAAATGCGGAGGCGTTCTGCGGATCTAGCTCTGCAAACCTTGTCTTTGCGTTGAAGACTTCGTTTTGGTCCTTGCCTATACCTATGAAATACTCAAAATAATTCTCAATTGCCATTGCCTGGAGCATCTCGCCTCTCCTCATTCCTATTTCTACATTGACTTTGGCATACATTCTTCTTGCAGTTGCTATCGTCCTATTAAGCTGCGTGGAGGGGTTGCCTTCATGAAAGAATTGGTATATCAGACTCCAGCGCTGCCGAAATATGTACGGAAAGTGCTTCATGTTAATTATCTGTGTAAAGGTTTCGTTCTCTGAAAAATCAGTAAAGAATGCATCAGTCCTTGGCACAGCTTCGAGTTTCGGTAAATTTAGCTCATCGTAGAGGTTTGTAACCCTGTCCCAAGCCCTCACAGGGTCTGAGCTCATATACGTCACTGCAAGGTCGGCAAGCCAGAGAATCTCTGCAAGTAAATTTACCTTATTGACATTTTCACCTCTGGCAGTTAGTTCATCAAGTGTTTTGGCAAACATTTCCTGTGCTATCTTTTGTTTGAAGAATGGAAAGTCAGTCCTCCAGATGAGTGATTCGACTATTAGCCTTTCAACAGGGCTCCAATCTGTCTTCATATATTCAGGGTGTGTAGTGGCAAACTCTGTCGGAGGTGATAGTGCTGTTTTAAATTCTCGGAAATAATTTTCGAATTCGTCTCTGTCCATTGCAAAGTAAGCATCAACGATCCTATTTCTTGAGAGCTCTTGCATCGTTCTATTTACACTTGGGCCTTTAGGTCCTCCGCCAGAGACAAGCGGCTGCACTGGATCGTAGTCATGCAGTAGGCCTGCAACAAGAGTAAGCTCATAATCCTTCCATCCGAATTGAACATTTTTAAATTGTTTTGGGATCATGTGGAGAGCCATATATGAGACTTCAAGGGAATGGTGGAAACTATGGTACTCACTTGCACCTTCTCCAAGTCCCAACCGAGAGTAGGCGTTCTTCAGGAACCTTAGTAAAAGACGCAACATGTTGATTCTGTTCTCCGGTATGCCCTTTTCTGTTGCAAGCTCAAGCAGCGAGACTATGATTTCTTCGTCTTTGGCATTTGCAAGATTGGCATTTGTTTCGTCGATTGTACGCTTTTTTGCCCCTGGAAAGACCCGCAGTACCTGACGATAAACTAATCTTAGCGGTAAACTCTTGTTGAGGTATACGCCAAAAGTCATTCCCTTCCAAGGGTACCTGATCCTCTGCCTCTCCCACTCAGCTACCTCGTCAGAGGCTGCTACGATCTTCTTGTTGAGATCAGCTACAAGCTCGCCCAACTGTTCCTCGCTAGTTATGTCAGTGAATCGCTTTCGTTCTGTGCTCATGACAAGCCACTGTGGGATCTTGACTGTGTACACACGGCGGCGCGATCTTTTATCTACACCTATGGTTTTTCTTGAAGTCACCGCAACATTTCTTGTGCCCGTGTAAAACGGTAGGTCACTGTCTTTGACTACACTGAGTTTGACTTCTCTGTTTCCAGCCTTCAGGCTTAAGAGTATATGCCAGTACTTGCCCTTGTCCATCCAGGCAGGTACCTGAGTTTCTTTATCCCAGAAATCAACCGGACCGGAGGGTACAAAGCCTGTTTCGTACTCCTTGGTGATTGGATTGTAGGACTTATACTCGTATTCGCCTACCATGGGGTCCAATTTGCGAGCGGCCATCCTTGCCTCTATCACAATCTCCATAGACTTCGTAAATTCTCGGTACGCCATAACCCCCCATATGGTACCAAGTGAGCTAAATAACGTGAAAATACCAGCCAGTATATCTACCTCGTAGGAGATAAGGTATTGCGGGATGAGGGGTATGCCAAACCAACCAGTCGAAAGCAACCCTGCAAAAGCAAGTGTGATAAAAAGATATCGTGCTAAATTGTGGTACTGAAGGCTAAAAAACAAACAGCAGCAGCTGCTGCTATGAATGCAGCAATCACAGTTTTCCCGTCCTGTGACTGTAGGTTTGAACTCCAACCTTTTTGCCCGCCGGTTAATTATTATCGTTCGATAGTCGATTATATATTGTCTTCATATCTTCAATGCCCTATGTAATTTCATAGCCATTTCGCAGCCTAACAAGCCAAGGTTGCATGACATCCACAGAGAGCGTGTATCACCTTTTCTTCCATGCGGACGAAAATTGCATCGAATTTGCTTGTGGACTGTAGCTTCTGATGATATTGGAATGGGCTCTGTCTACATTTTCCTTATAGAGGTCAATCCCTAGAAATTTGCGGCCAAGCGATGTCGATACTATGCCAGTCGTACCCCTGCCAGCAAAAGGGTCGAATACATAATCGTCTATCTTGGTAGCGAACCGGATAATGATGTTGACAAGTTCTTCTGGAAATATGGCAAAGTGTTCATTCCCATAGTGTGCTCTTGTAGCAATCTCCCATACATTTGATGGGTTCTTGCCTCGAGGGTTGCAAACAGCAAATATTGGATAGTGCCTGTGATCTCCTATCCTCCGTCGTGTTGCATGACGCTTGAATTTGCGATAACACGTGGGACAAAACTTTTCCGGATCATATCCGTAGGCTCTAGCTATCTGAGATGTTGTTGGAAGTTTAAAAATCGGAGTCCGAGGCGATGCACTGTGAATGATATTGGATATTCGCATGATCTCATTTCTGTCCGAATCCTTTGGCGCATACTGAATCCTATTCGCAGGCGGCTGTTTGTTACGACCTTCTGCTGCCTCATTGCCAAGAACTCTTATCTCATCAAGGTCTGTGTATGATCGTCGATTCTTTGAAAAGAACAGGACGTATTCATAGGCCTGGGAAAAGTTATTGCGAACACTGCTACTGACGTTATTTTTCTTGTACCATATAATGTCTTCACGAAAAACATAGCCCGATTGAACGAGCCTATCTGCAAGACGATGTGGAAGCCTCAATTTTTCATATTGTATTCGTGTGTCGCCTATTACTATCCAGATGCTGCCGTCCTCTGTAAGCAGGTCCCTGCATGCAGTAAATACCTGCGTCAAAGAATCAATATAATCTTCTGCCGTCCGCTCTCTTCCAATTTCATGGTTATCTCCTCCGTAATGCCGGTGTCGATAATATGGTGGCGAAGTTATGATTGCGCGAAATTTCATACCACTCAGGTACTTGATTATTTGGCGAGCGTCACCTTGGATTATCCGAAAGGATTCGCAGTCCAAATGCCCCAAATGTAGAGTAAACGCTCTTACCGTTACTCTTAACCTTATCTGCTCTTGGTGTGCATTCGAAAGTATTAGGTTGTCCTTTCTTGCCGAATCCATCTTATGTCATATCAGGCATTTGTAATAGTTTGCAACTAGCTTGTTAGAACCTTAATTGGTTAGTTTAGTAGTTTCCTAACCTAGCCTGGTAGAGTTATGCAAATCAGCAGTTATCCTATCAAAGGCTATCTACAACATATATTTGGGCAACAATTTTTTTCACTATACGTCGGGCCGGTGGTCTAGCCTGGTTAGGATACCGCCTTGACATGGCGGGGGTCGGGAGTCCAAATCTCCCCCGGCCCATTCTCTTTTGTCTCTCTCTCAATATCTGTCTGCGGCTGATAGGCTAGGCTAACTCTCCTTCTTCTTTTTCCTTACTGTGGTTGACTTGGCCTTCTTCTATTTCTTTAACTGCAGAAATGCATTCTTTCATCTCTTTGTAATGATGAAACAAAATAGATAGCATGATAGGCTGAAGCGGCACCAACTGACAAGAATT
>DATCWI010000079.1:0-21570 GCA_036566425.1 Nitrososphaera sp. | reverse complement strand
CAAGGTTGTAGACAGCCCTGACAGCTTGCTATTTAGGCATGAGAATATGACAGTTGCGGAAAGGTTAGTAAAAGAGATAAAAGCAACCCATTACTTCCAATAAGAATATTATATTGTTTTGAGAAAGATGATACACAATATATGTTATTTTTACTGATTAACGAAGTAAATTGAATGCTATTTGAATTTTCAAAAGTTTTTTATTGTAGAGATGTGTTAACCGTATATATGTATGCAAAACTTTGCAACATTGAAGTTCTGCCCAGCTACATCAAGGAAGTCGCGGTGGGAGACATCCTGACGATACAGGCACTGATCACAAATGCACTTGACTGGCATTATTTTTATGAAAAGGTGTCTAATATTAGAATTGGAGACAGAACTGATTTTACGGTGATTACTCCAGAAGGTGAAAGGGTAACTGGCTTTGGCAACATTCTTGAAGTTGACAAATGGAGCAATCGTGGTCAGTACGGATTTAAGGTCAAGATAAATGTCAAAAGGCAAAAATCGCTGTCCGATAGAAGAACAAGAAGTTCTACCAAAGACAAACTGTCATCAGTGCAATCTGAAAATGAGCTGGATACTTTTGCTGAGCCCGCATCAGTTATGGGTCCGTCTGCTCGCCTCTTAACTACTGCTGCAGCTCCTAATTCTTCAAAAAATACAACTACGGTGGTAACGGCGCAGGACTTAAATTCATTCCAAGAGATGTTGAAAGAGTCTCTTGCAATGGATATAACTTAGCAGCTGGTTACCTTTCCTACAATTTTCTTAATTTGAAAACCGTGCCCTTCGTAAAATTTTTATCCGTCATTAATTTATTTTCCTGTCTATTGTCTCCAATTAATCGCATATATTGAGTGGTTAATTGTTTAGGATTTTCAATTTGCTTATGATAGATCAGTTATGCTGCTGATAAATTACATTGTCACATGAAATATCATAATTCGGATCAAGTAGGATTAAAAACTAATTATTTCGTATCAACTAATGATGGTCGACTTGTTCAACTCTTTCATACTGGTAGTGCTAGGATTTGGCCCTACCTTTGTCGCAATGGAAATGGCTTGGAGAATGGGTGAGATAATTGGCAAACGTGGAAAAGGAGGAGGGAAAGAAGAAGAAAAAAACCTGGTGTGGAGGTCGATGTGAATGCTCTTATATGATCTATTATCCGTGATACTTGGATCTGCAATTCTCGCTGGGCTATTCGTTTCCATCGCGATTCGGAGATCGAGGACTATCATTGCTTTAAACAATGATTGGCAAAAGATAGAGGTTCGGACATAAGCTCGTCTTTTATCTCACTACACTTTTATAACATTTAGAGAGTGCTTTAGTTCGCCCTTGGTAGCTGCACTTAAGGTTTTTGCAGTCGATATTGACGGCACACTTACTGAAAATGGAGGCGGTATGGTGCATCTTGCGGCTCTTGCTAAGCTGCGCTACCTTGAAAAGATGGGTTATAATGTAATCTATGTCACAGGCCGCTCATCCATTGAAGCATATGTTCTTGCGGTTTTTGGTGGCACAACCAGAATTGCTATTGGGGAGAACGGAGGGGTAATCACAATTGCACCACAGGAGCACATACTCTTGGCAAGTAAGGAAAAATGTATGCAAGGCTACGAAGTTTTGAAGAAGAACCTCAACGGAGTGAAGATAAAGCCTGTCTTTCCTAGAATGACTGAAGTAGTATTGCTTCGCACTTTTGACCTAAAAGAAGGCCAAAAAATTTTAGACGAATATCACCTACCACTTTACCTGTCAGATAGCAAGTATGCTTTCCACATAAATGAAAAGGGGGTTGACAAGGCATATGGCCTTAAAGAAGCGCTCGCTGTGCTCAAAGTGGAGCCAAACCAGGTTGTTGCAATTGGAGATAGCGAGACTGATATACCAATGTATGGCATTTGCGGATGCAGTATTGCCCTTGACCATGCCGACGACACTGTTAAGGCCCAAGTTGATCATGTGGTGGCAGGAAGGGAAGGCGTTGGCCTTGTTGAAGCAATAGATTTTGTCGCATTCAACTACTTAGGAGTAAAAGCATGACTTTTCAGGTCTTAATCAACGAGGTACGTGAACTTGTGTCCTTTGCGCTTACCTCTGCAGGCTACCCTGTAATTGACTTTGGCATATCAGAGCCTCTACAACAAGAATTTGGTGACTTATCATGTAACGTAGCGTTCCTCTTAAGCAAGCATCTAAAAAAACCCCCTTCAAAAATAGCAACTGAGCTGGCCGAAGCAATTAGACCACGCATACAAGGTAGCTATATCTTGTCAGTGGATTCTGTTGGTGGCCACATAAACTTAAAAGCAAACTATGCCCTGTTGTCGCCAGCTACAATATCAAATGTTCTATCAAACCCCCAGAATTATGGGTACCCTAACATTGGACAAGGCAGGCACATCGTCATAGAGCACACAAGCGTCAACCCAAACAAAGCCCTGCATGTAGGACACATGCGCAACGTGATAATTGGCGACACTTTATACCGCATAATGAGAGCAACAAATCACAGGACAACGGTCCTCAATTACGTTGACGACTCTGGGGTGCAGATAGCAGATATAATAGTCGGATTCAAGTTTGCAGGTTTTCCACTTGAACCTCCAACAAAAAATCAAAAGTTTGACCACTATTGTGGTGACGAGGTATATGTCAAGATAAACGAAATATACGAAAGAGATCCACAGGTTGCCGAGAAGCGAAAACTTGTACTCAAAGAGATAGAAGAAGGTAAGTCCGAGATCGCCCATTTTGCTATGGATATTACATTACGGGTCTTGCGAGAGCAGTTAAAAACATGCTGGAGAATGAAAGTGCGCTATGATCTGTTGAATTTTGAAACTCATATTGTTGGTTCAAAGCTATGGAGTAAGACCTTCGAGCTGTTAAAAACTAACGGCATTGCCAAGTATGAAGCGGAGGGCAAGAACAAGGGTTGCTGGGTCATAGGAGGCGAAGAAGGGGAGGAGGACAAGGTCTTGGTAAGAAGCGACGGTACAGCAACATACATTGCAAAGGATATTCCGTATGCAGCATGGAAGTTAGGGCTTGTTAAAGATCCATTCTACTACTCAAAATATATTGAGCAGTGGGATGGTTCATGGCTTTATGCCACGGACCTTGTAGCAGGAATCAGCAAATCTTTTCCCGATGGTACATTCAATGGTGGTGAACGAGTGATAACGATAATTGACTCGAGGCAGTCAAGACTTCAGAGAATAATCTCACAAGTGCTTTCAAAAATTGGAGTCGGCGGCGGAAACAAATATGTTCACCTCAGCTACGAGGCAGTAACTCTAAGCTCCGACACTGCCAAGGAGTTTGGAATTGATATCGGTGATAGACAGTTTATGCATATGTCAGGCCGGAAGGGCATTTACATCAATGCCGACTATGTGCTCGATGCTCTCCATGCTAAGGCATATGAGGAAGTAAGAAATAGAAACCCTGATTTTTCTGATCAACAGCTAAACAAGATAGCAGAAGAGATCTCGATATCTGCTATACGTTACAACATGATAAAACAAGACTTTGACAAGATAATCACTTTCGACATCAAAGAGTCGTTGAGCCTCGAAGGTGATACTGGACCATATTTACAGTATGCATATGCTAGGTCACAACGTATACTTGAAAAGTCGCAACAAGGCATTATTGTAGGAAGAACTAACTCTGCATTTGATCGGCTGACGCACCAGTCAGAGATTGCTCTTATAAAAGAGATAGCCAAGCTTGATCTTGTGATTGAGAATGCAGCCAAGTCACTTTCTCTGAAGTCGCTTGCTCGTTATGCGTACGACCTTGCGATGACTTTTAATCTCTTTTATGAAAAGGTGCCTGTGCTAAGGGAACAGGTTAATGAGGTGAGAATGGCCCGCCTCGGCCTCGTTAAGGCTTTTGGCATCGCCTTGAAAAATACACTGGAATTACTTGGAATAACTGCACTTGATCGGATGTAATAATGATATGTCCATAGAGATAAACTAAATTATTATTCTGTATCCGAAACAATATTTTTTAGAGTCACTTATACTTGCATCTTGGTGCGATCCTCATTTGATATATATCCTATAGCGAGCATGTAGCATGAACACAATGTAATATTACTTTATTCTCGGTGAAAACTAGTTTCTCTTTAATGGATTAGGTTAGTTTGAAGGTCTTCTGCAAACCATGAAGGCTAGGATCAATGCCTATCAAGAATATTATAAAATTATAATTATGACTTGTCTCGTTTTAGAATTGATTGATTTTTATTCCATGCATGCAACTATCCGCTTGTTTTGACAAAGATTGAGGAAAGCTCTTATGTACTACTCTTTCATACTCCACGCAAAAAATGGCTTACCAAAGTAGCACGGGATAAAAAATTTCATACTCATCTTGGGATAATTGATGTCTCTTCGATAGTTGGTATGGAATATGGCTCGGCAATCAGAACCACAGAAGGAAAGCTCATCTTCCTTATGGAACCTACTATCCATGACTTCATAATGAAGTCCGAGCGCAAAACACAGATTGTTTATCCAAAGGATTTAGGCTACATTGTAGCACGGACTGGGCTCAAGAACGGCTCAAAGGTACTAGAGATTGGTACCGGTAGCGGGGCACTTGCCACCTTCATGGCAAGCATAGTCAAGCCAGAGGGTCACATCTACAGTTTTGACGTCAATTCTGAGTTCATGGAGATGGCAAAGCGCAATCTCGAAAAGGCAGGCATGGCTAAGTACGTGACGTTGCATCAGCATGATCCACATCAGGGTGTAGATATACGCAATGTTGATGTTGCAACCGTCGACCTTGGTGATCCATGGACCGTAGTTGAGCAGGTGTATGATGCGCTGAAGGGTGGCGGTGCATTTGTAGCTATCTGTCCTACGATGAATCAGATTGAAAAAACTGCAGTACAGTTGAAGAAAAGCGGTTATGCTGATATAGATTGTGTAGAACTTATGATCCGCAACGTGGAAGCAAGAGAAGGGATGACTCGTCCTTCAATGAGGATGATTGGACATACTACGTATCTTGTATTTGCAAGAAAGGTCGAAAAACTGCAGGAGGCGCTCCCAGCACCCGTTAGCGAGGAAGAGGAAGAAGACGAGAGTAGAACCAAAGAGGCATCAGAGTAGTCAGCAATGGATAGATCATTTTCGGACATGCCGCGCACAGAGTCCATCAGACAATCACTAAAGCAGTACATCAAAGTTATGACCATCGTTAAACAGTGAGTCCAAGATCTATTCCAAGTGATTATTTAGGTTTCTTCTTCTTTTGATACTTTTACTCTACTGTGATTTCTAGGCTGTCAAATGCAGTTTCATCATCGCTATCTGTGACAGTAAGAGCTACATTGTATGTGCCAGCTTCACCAAATGTGTGCTCGACACTTTGCTCATCACTTCCTTCGCTCCCATCGCCAAAGTTCCAGCTAATAATATAGGGTTCTGTACCTCCTACAATGTCAGCTTCAAATATAAACGTGGCCGGTGCTTCGCCTTCCACGCCGTTTGAAACAATTTCAACAGTCGGAAGGTCATTAGTTTCTTCTTCATTCTCTGCACCCTCCTCCTCCTCCTCCACTGTTATTTCTACACTGTCAGATGCAATTTGTTCCTCGCTGTCTACGGCATCAACGGTAATGTTATATGTACCAGCTTCATCAAATGTGTGCAATATGGTCTGCTCTTCACTTTCTTCCACAACACTATCATCATCAAAGTCCCAGATGACGGTGTAAGGTTCTGTCCCTCCTAATGTATCTGCTTCAAATATAAACGTGGCCGGTGCTTCGCCTTCTGTGCCGTTTGTAATAGCGTCGACCGTAAGAAGACTAGCAATTTCTTCCCCTTCCCCTTCCTCTTCTACTCCTCCTTCTATTAGTGCAAATTCTTCTCCTAATGGGTCCTGTGCTACGTCCTCTCCCGATATTAACTCAAATGAATCAAAAACCTCCCCCACTGGTTCTGGCGGTAGTATTGAACTAATGGATGCAAGCCCTGTTTCTTCCTCTTCCTCTTCAACTGCTGTGCTTGTGGTGGAAGGCAAAGGAGAACCCGGAGAAAAAATTGAAGTACCCTCATATAAGATGCCGTATCCTGTTATCATTCCTAAATTGCGAGCTGTTGCATCTGTAGCAGTCGAAATGAAATATCCTCTTTTTGTTTCAGTTGGATCTAAATTCGTGCTGTATGTCATCTCTACAAGCTTGGCTGGAACTGTTGCTGGCACTGTGTCATTGCCGCCCAAACCTGCACTAAGGTCGACATTGAGTGCTGTGTCTGTACTGTCTACAATACTAATATTGCGATAACCAGCTTCCTGAAGCTTTTGCATCTGATATGTCAGAATCGCATCAGTTGTGATACCCTCATTGGTGATGATGTCCTCAGAGTCAAATCCCAGTTTAGCACCTAAGTTGGGATATCGAACAATATGTATCACTTCTTCTTGAGCGTCTCGACAGCGGTTATTGTCTGCCATAATGGCACTGCTGCTGTTTGATGTATTGATGCCTTCATCGGGGGAAGACGTTTGTTGCTGATCCTGTGGGCATAGTTGGGCAAGTATTCCAAAGCCTTCAAGAACCTCTGATACTAAAGCAGCACCTGTATTATTCATATCCTGAATAACCCAGCCCTCTGGTACCCGTAATCTAAAATTGTCTGTTGTGCTTTCAGCTGTTGTTATGATCTCGATTGTTGATGGTTGACTGATCACTTGTTGGTCTCCTTGTTGCTGCGCATGAATTATGGCAACATTAGAAGCAAGAAAAGTAAAGGAGATTAAAATTGTGGCCATACCTATGGATGCCTTTGATGAATATGATGATGATGATGATAATGATAATGATAACCTTGCATTAATGCCCGGAAAATGCGGCATAGCCACTAACACGCTAAGCTAATGAGTTGTTACTAATATAAAAGGATACCTTATTCAGTTTTTTATGTTATAAAAAATAGGAACATTATTAAATGATGCTTTTATCTCCTGACGCAACCCATTGGATATATCGATATAATTGATTTCATTGTAATGCAATATTGATGATATCTCTGACCTAGTAATTTCTTCTAGAAGGTTGTCTTCCTCTGCTTGGGCAGTGACATATCAATGTCATTAACTAGTCCTATCTCCATCAATAACAAGTTTGTAGCATCAAATGTGGGTCCACACTCTATCTTTGATCAACATCCTTTTTCTCTCTGTAGAAAATTTATGATGAATGATAAATCTTGCTATCATGTTATTATCCTCCAATTGAGTCTCTAAAACTCATCAGAGATAATTTGATGTTATTTACAAAGTAGCGCCGCCATCTCTTTCGCCATAATGTGAATTCTGAAGGTTTCTTATTCACTAATAGATGAAAATCCTCTGGTGTAAGTGAAACGAATAGATGCGGTCACCTCGAATCCAGTCGGAATAAGTGCTTTTGTAGTGATAATATCATACCTACGATGTCTAGCTATTCTTATTGATAACGGATTTCCAATCTGCCCTAATAGCTGGCTTTCCTTTTAGTCTTTGAAGATAGTTATACGCAGATAATGCCGCAATAGCTCCTTGACCTGCAGAAATTATGGCTTGTTTGTAGGGTACATCTGTGACATCGCCTGCTGCAAAGACCCCTTCAGTGGTAGTGGCACAATACTTGTCAATAATTATTTCTTTGCTACCATTCAATTCCACTAGGTCTTTGACAATGTCTGTTCTTGCAACATATCCCATTTCAACAAATATTCCATCGACATCCAACTTTGATTCCGATTTGCTTTTGGAATCGTAGAGAACTAAAGATTCAACTTTTGAAGTACCGTTAATTGATTTCACAGTTGAATTGGGAATGAAAGAGACCTTATTGTTATTGACTTTATTCTGCAATAAGTCAATCGAATCTTCTGAACCCTCTGGTTTGTCCGACCTGTGTAGTATATAGAGTTGGGATGCTAGGCCCTTAAGATAGATAGCAGCTTCTAATGCTGGGTCACCTACACCAACAATTGCAACTTTTTTATTTTTGAAAAAAGGACCATCACAAACAGCACAATATGAAACTCCTCTGCCATTCAATTCCTTTTCACCTTTTACATTCAGGTCTCTTGGAGTCTTGCCAAATGCAAGAATTATGGCATAGCCAGAATATTCTTTATTGTCGTTATTTGTTTTTATTTTAAAGTCACCTTTCCTGGCTTCGGTTATGGAGATTACTTCTTCATATGCAAATTCTGCTCCAAAGCTTTTTGCTTGATGTTCAAATTTTTGCATAAGTTCAAAACCACCTATGTGTTCAAAAGGAGGATAGTTTTCTATGGAATTTGTGAGGAGCGCCTGTCCTCCAATATCTTTTGTAATTACCAAAGTCTTGAGACCTTGGCGGCTTGCATACATTGCAGCAGTCAGTCCTGCTGATGCTCCTCCAATAACTATTACATCATAGAGCAATTGTGATCATTATGTGCTACCATATGTCGCCATTAAATCTTCTTCTTCTTCCTATTTTGGAGGCCCTTCGATGTGAGAGAACTTTTTTCTCATGTTCATGCCTTGCCTTCTGACAAGAACCCTCAAGTATGTGAACTTTTTCATGTTCTATTCGGCAATCCTTTATACTTATCAATGGTTTTGCAGGGCATTAGTTAATACGCTTTTTTTCTGTAAACATATTTGTTAATTCATTTGCGGCAAGCCAAAAAGATAACAATTGGTCATTCTCACTTCGACTCAGAAAAAGAGGAACCTTGATCTGACTCTGATTTGAAAAAGTTTATCCGGTAGCAACTACTGGGATTATCTTGTTTATAGCCTTCCATTCTGTACAGCTGCATGGCACAGTAAATCATGCATTAACCTGATAAGTTCCTCTAAAGTAAGATCGATTATATCTCATATAATCTTTCCATTGTTATGTGACAAGGTGTCTTTGATATGATGTCATCCTTTTGCCTTTTGGAGTACTCAAAGTAGGTATTCAATAATTTTGATTGATAATTGTTTCTCCGTTAGGATTAAGAAAAATTAGAAGAGGACAAGGGAAGCGTTCTTACAAAGAATCATTTAGGGATAGAAATCTTGTGGAAAAAGAGTGGGACTAGTGCTTCTATTCCGTACTAAATGAGTGTCCACATGAGCAGCTCTTTGTAACATTGGGATTGTTGATCTTAAAACCTGAGCCCATCAGGCTTTCGATGTAGTCAATATTTGCGTCTTTTAGATATCTCTGGCTGTAGCTGTCAAGTAGCAGTTTTACTCCGTTCTGCTCAATGATCCTATCATCCTCGTCAGCCTTTTCTTCAAAGCCCATTCCATATGACAGGCCTGCACATCCTCCACCTGAGACGTATACTCTTAGGTAAAGATTAGAGTTTCCCTCCTGCTTCATGAATTCGGCAACTTTCTCAGCTGCCTTTGGAGTTATTGTTATTACTTGACTTTGTTGTGCACTTTCCATAACCTATTCCGGGTCATTTTAGTATAATAACTTTTTCCTTGCTCATTGCTTAGCTTCTGCGGTCGCTTCCACTTTCGGCTGTTGTTGTTGTTGTTGTTGTTGTTGCTGTTCATCCTTCTTTTGCTCTGCAGGAGCTTGGTAACTCTCTATGAACCTTATATTCTTGATTGCAGGAATAAACTTAAAGATATCATTTGCGACAGCTCGTTTGACTATTTGTAAGCCTTCGGCAAGGTATGTATCGTCAGGAAGCTGAATCTCTAAATTAGGAATAGCCAAATTGACCTGGAGTTTGCTTTCATCCACGCCCATTCTTCTCTTAACCAGAGCACTTACTTTTTCGCTGTCAGAATCAAGCTTTTTCAATACGTTTGCATCGTATAACAGCGTCTTGCCTGCAAATCTGTGATTGAAATCGACTTGTATCCTGCCTGAGCCGACATATCTCACGATGCCACGTCTGTTGTCAATCTCAATTTCGTCGCCAACTCCAACTTCGTCTGCCTTATCGCCAAGTTTACGCTGAGGGATCATCCTAATCTTGGTATCGTCTCTCTTTCCAAAGGCTTTTTCTGGAGGTACTTCGATGTTAAGCTTATCGCCAACATTGGCATTGGATAGAGCATCGTCTAATCCTTTTAGGACCCAACTTTCGCCAACAGACACAATCTTTGGCTCATACTTATGAGTTGGGTCATAAAAGTTGGTTTTCTTGGCTTCTTCTTCTCGCGTTGTATCAAAAATGTCGTTAGTATCTTTAACTCTAGCAGTATAATCCACCAATATTATAGAACCCTTCTCTAAAGGCATAGAAATCCGCTTCTGTTCTACCTTATATTAATCTTCATAGATTATAAAAAATTCATGCGAGCGTCATCTAGCCAAGTGCCTTTAGTCGATCCATTGCAACTGATAAGGCTTCAACGTTTGTCTTTATCCCAAGCATGTTCATTGCCGAGGCGATAGACGATATGGTTCTCATAACATGGTAGCGACCGACCTCGCCGATTGAGCCAATCCTGAATACCTTGCCCTTCAGGTCGCCAAAGCCTCCTGCCACCAGTACTTTGAATTCATTTGATAATAGTCCGCGGAATTTCTTATCATCCATTCCTTGCAGGTAATTCAATGCAATTATCATGTTGCTTCGTGCATCCGGTTTGGCAAAGGGAGTGAGGCCAAGCGAGCCCAAGCCTGCATAGAAAGCCTCAGCACATATCTTGTGCCGCTTTATTCTATTATCTAAGCCCTCTTCAATCACAATGTCTAGGGCTTCTCTAAACGCGTAGTAAAGTGGCAGCGCAGGCGTAAAGGGAGTTTCGTAATGCTCCTCATAATATTTGAAGTAGCGCTTTAAATTCAAATACTGTGTCGGCGGGGGATTTTCTTGCATGTATTTCTTCGTGCGTTTGTTTATCGATATCGGAGCTACACCCGGTGGAGCGGAGAGAGCTTTTTGCGAAGCGGTCACACAAATGTCAATGTTCCATTTATCTACTGGCAACTCATCGCCTCCAAGTATTGAAACAGCGTCTGCAATAAAGTAAGCACCCTTTCTTGTAGCAAGTTCACCCAACTTGTCCATGTATCTTATTGTAGTTCCGGTAGACGTTTCATTATAAACTGCGTAAATGGCTTTAATGTCTCTATGTTTTTCAAATGCTTCCTCAAACTTGTCGTAAGGCGGGTTTTCTCCAGGCGGCGCGCTTATTCTGATGGCCTCTCCTCCCCAACTGTCAATAAGATCAGCAAGCCTTGTGCTGAACTCACCATTAACTGGGATTACTGCTTTATCTCCTTTCTTAATGAGATTAATAACAGATGCTTCAACAGCGCCGGTGCCTGAAGTAGTAAGTAGCACAATATCATTTGAAGTCTGGAAGACCTTCTGAGTTTTTTCAATTATCTCTTTATATAATATACGAAAGTCATCGCTTCTGTGGTTTATCATAGGCGCAAGCATTGCGTTCATGACTCTATTCGGGACATTCGTTGGACCGGGGAGCATCACCAGATATTCCATATAATCTCAAAAAATCCGGGAGAGTCAGCCATATTTAAATTAAATTAAAATTAATGATGTCTAGTAACGCTTTATTAAACTAAAGGCTAGAATTCTTCTTCAGGTTGTCAATCAAAGAGCGCCGTTCGACCATTTTGCAGTATGCAAAGAAAGGAGAGTGTTGTCCCGTAGTTGCAGCATTTGAGCCCGAAAACGTATTCTATCTCACGGGTTTTTGGGGTGAAGCCATTGCAGTTTGCATGGATGACAACACAACAAAGCTAATCACACCCAAATTAGAATATTTGAGAGCTGAGAAGACTTCCTTCGACTGTGAAGTAATTGTTACTGAAAGGGGAAGCGAATTCCTTTCCACATTTGTTTCACTAGTAAAAAGTAGCAAAGTGTGCACCGACTGCAGTGATTACTATAGTGTCGGCTCAATTCGCAAACAAGGCGGCGACATCTTAGTAAATACAGATCCGTTCTTTCTGACACGCAGGATAAAGGATCAAGCCGAGATCAAAGTTATCTCAAAAGCAGCCAAGATACTGGATAAACTATATGAAATATGCGAAGAGGAAATGAAGGCAGGTCTATCTGAGCGCGATCTTCAGGCAAATCTCATTTACGAGGCAATGAAAATGGGTGCAAATCCTCCATCATACAAGTCTACACTAAATCCTCTAATCGTTGCAGGAGGTCCGAACAGTGCACTGCCACATGCTGAAGTGACAGACAGAAATTTCCGCAAAGGAGATGTGATAGTGGTCGACCTTACACTCCGGCATGCTGGCTACATTGCTGATGCAACAAGGACATTTGTCCTTGGCTCTGCGACCAAGGAGATGAATATGGTCTATGAGATAGTGCAGGAGGCCCAAAAAATAGGTCTCAAAACGGCAAATGCAGGCGTGACCTGTGGTCAGGTTGATGCGGTATGTAGGAACTTGATAGCAGAGCGTGGATATGAGAAACTATTCATCCATTCAACCGGGCATGGCATAGGCCTTGATGTTCACGAGCCTCCTTGGCTTAGGATGAAAAATGACGAAGAGCTTAGAGCAAACATGGCTGTCACTGTCGAACCAGGGGTGTACATAGAGGATAAATTCGGTGTGAGGATAGAAGACAGCATAATTATAAAGGATGGCAAGCCACAGGTGCTCAACAAGTTTACAAAAGATCTTCTTGTTCTCTGACATACAAAAAGACTAGATTCTCTCCATGCATGTTTTTGACCTCGTTATAAGCTAAGAATAGGAATAGGGATCTTATATCAACAACATGCTCTGCCTTCTTTCTGATAGATCGAGGATTGATGCTAGATTTCATTAGCTGATCTAGACCTCTCTTTTGACATCAACGCTCTTCTTTGAAACTATTAGATGGTAATGGTTAAGATAACATTGACCCCTGAGGCGGGATAACTCTATTTGCGCATTTCATAACTTCAATACAAAAATTGTCGACCCCTAATCTTGATTACATTAAACCTGACATCATAGAACAATTAAGATGCAGGTATCAACGTTGCCAGTATGGCAATACCGTAAGGGAATTTGTTATTGAGGGACAGATAGATTACGAAAAATGTCACTCTGATAATCAGCATAAGAAGAAGTAAAGATGCAAAGAAATAATATAGAGTCCGGCTGAAACGCTGATTTTTCCAAAAATTCCATTTGGTCTCTGCTATTGAGTTAAGATGATTTGTTACGACTCTTTGCTGTTAATCCAGCCACAAGCTCCAGCAGTTTTTTAGCTACTTGTACCTTGCTCTTAGGAGGCAGGTGTATAACTTGTTTGTTCCTATTAACAATGAACACTTCATTTTTATCAGATCCAGGCTCAGAACCTTTTCTGCCTAGGTCATTTGCCACAACAATATCCGCATCAGACTCTTTCAGTTTTATGTATGCCTTTTCTATGAGATCAGAGTCTGATACACCGTAGTCTGCCTTGAATGCAACGAGAAATGTGTCCTTACTTTTATTTTTCACTTGATCAATTATTTTCCTCGTAGGAACAAGCGATAACTCGATCTTGCCTAACTGTGTGGCGATTTTTTTATCTGATTTTTTTAATGGCGCAAAGTCTGCAACAGCAGCAGTCATTACGACAATGTCGTACCGATTCGATGATATCTCCGAAAGAACCGCCTTATACATTTCTTCACCTGTACTTACATGGACTATTTTGCCACCTGTGGGATTCATGATTCCGTGACCATACACTAGCGTAACCGCTGCGCCCATCCGCTCTGCCTCCTGTGCTATGGCAATGCCCATCTTGCCCGAGCTCAGGTTAGTCATGACCCTTATTGGGTCGATATATTCAACGGAACTTCCAGCAGTAACAAGTACTCTCTTACCTGATAAAACATTCTTATTGTAAAGGACTGAAATTGTGGCATTTAGTAAATGCTCAGGATCTGCTACTTTTGCCTTGCCTGCTTCCATTTTGGGTTCCACGAATATCATATACTCTCTTAATTTTTTGACATTTTGCTTGACAAATACATTCTCATACATGGCCTCATGCATTGCAGGCGCTACTATTATGGGGATCTTGCTGCCGAGTGCAACACTAAGGATTGACGTAACAGGTGTATCATCAATACCTGCTGCTACCTTACCAAGAGTGTTGGCCGTACATGGGTAGACAATAACAATGTCTGACATATCATAATCAGCTAGCATAATGTGCTCCAAATTGCCAGTCAACTTGGTGACTACATCATTCCCTGTCGCCCATCTCATTATTTCAGGATTGAGCAGCACTGATGCAGTTGATTCTGTCATCACCGCATAAACATCTGCACCGTGTCGCATCAAAAGCCGTGCTAGGTCAACTGCCCGGTAAGCAGCAATACTTCCCGTAATGCAAAGTACTATTTTCTTACCTTCAAGCTCAGTTCCTTGTGTTCCAAGGATGTCTTTTGAAGGATGAACTCCTCTTCTTGCTGTCATGCTCTTCTTTCATTCTTCCACTTGTCTAGCTCCTTTGCATCCATATGAAATGTGTTAGATTCCCCTGGAAACATACCAATTTTGACCTCATGATTATAGCTTGAAACTGCATCAAATATCTCCCTGTTAAGGTCTGCATATCTTTTTACAAATTTCGGCCGAATGTCTTGATAAATGCCTAACATATCATGCAGAACAAGCACCTGACCGTTGCAGTTAGGACCTGATCCTATGCCTATCGTTGGAACTGACACGCTCTTAGTTATTGCATCTACCACTTCGCTTGTAACCATCTCAAGAACAATACTAAAGACGCCTGCCTTCTCAAGAATAATGGCGTCTTCAATTAGCTTGTTTGCTCCTTCTTTTGTCCTACCCTGCAATTTGTAACCTTCCCATAGCGATGATGTCTGAGGTCTGAATCCAATGTGACCCATAACAGGTATTCCTGCATCGATTATCGCTGTTATAGTGTCTACAATTTCAGAACTTCCCTCAAGTTTGACTGCATCACAGCCCGACTTTATCATCTGAATAGCATTTTCAACTGCCACACTTGGATCTACCTGATATGAACCAAATGGCATGTCGCCAACTACAATTGCACGCTTGGTTCCCCTTGCTACCGCACCACAAAATATCATCATTTCTTGCATCCCTACAGGCACTGTGCTTGAATAACCCAATACCACCATTGCTGCGCTATCTCCCACAAGCAAAATGTCAATGCCTGCACTATCGCATATTTTCGCAGTAGAATAGTCATACGCTGTAAGGACAGAGATTTTTTCTTTCCCTTTCTTCGATATTATATCACTTACGCTGAGTTTTGTCCTACCCTGCAATTATTAGATTTCTCCTTTCATGGTCTTGATTGAATCTTGGAGGTTCTTCCTATTGTCAAAATTATCTGCGATTTTTTTTAATGATTTAGTATCTTTGAGCTTTCTTGCGGCTTCTATTAATGACGGCATAGCTCTTTCTATATTATCAACAATCGTGATATTTGCAGCCTTAGATGTCCTCGACAATGGGTTAAGGTCTATTGCGATCACAGTCTTGTTCATTTTTACAAGTGCCTCTGTTCGATCACCATCTTCAAGTGGAACCAAGACAGTGTCAGCGGCATAGATGCCATCAGGATCAACTCGCCTGCGTTCACTGTGCAGTTCAGGAATTCTTGCTGATGCATTTGAACCTACTCCTAATACCTTTTTTGCCCCATGTAGCTCAAGTTCTGCTTTGATCGCCTTCTCGCGCTCCTCTGTTCTATAAAAGATGTTGACCTCAATATCCGCCCTTGTCACTTTTGCAAGCTCCACTACTGCACCTGGGCACAGGGCAGCAGTGTTGCCGTTTACAGAGATGACGGACCGTCTTGAGAGCAACAGTAAAGCTGCAGCTGCATTAATCGCTAGTCTAGCAGTCTCTGTGGTCCGCTCGCCAAGTAGATAATCGTAGGCCTCTCCCCTTCCATGAGCAATTAGACCTTCGGGTGCCACTAGGCCTCGCCTGAAGCCACCGACTAGCATCTCACGAGTGTAAAGAGACTTGGCTCGAGGATGATCTGGCGGTATAGCAATGTGGTTTATATTCAAATTTAGAGCACTCTTGCCCCAGTCATATCTATGTTACATACAATAAGAGTGCCGCCAAATTCCATGAGCGCATGTACTGCATTCGCTGCCATTTCCTGTGAAACGACTGTGAAAACAGTCTGACCAAAGAGTGCCACGCTTGATTCAATTCCTCTTGTCTTGAGAGCTGCGATTGGTCCCTTGCATCTGCCTTCCGTGAGAGCTAATGTCTCTGCAAAACTGTGCGACATTTTGAGGAACTCATCAATACTTTTTGACGTCGATAATCTGGTTAACATGGCGCCTCCAAGGCCGTTTATTTCATTCATGCGGTTTGTGAGAAATGATTTGGTCAAAATTGGAGCAAGGCAGAGAATTATAGCTTTATAGTCCTTATTCAGATCAATCTTGCTAACAGAACCTATACCTGGTGCCCCTGCGCCTGTTCGTATCTCAAAACCTCCTGCAAACTCGGCTATCACTGTGCCGAGACCTGTATTGCAGGCAATCTCTGCACGGTGCGCTATCTGTGCTGCTTGAGTTCTATCGAAACCTGCGTCAAGTGCTCTATTTAATGCATATGAGAGACTAAGAGCAGCTGCACCACTCGAGCCAAGACCAAACCCAACTGGAATTTCTACATCGTGATGGATGCTTATAAAGTAAGGTCTATCTGCAAATTTGAGATATTCCTCCACAACCCATTTTGAAACTTCTGCATTGTGAGTCTTAATGCCGTTGATCCAAAGCTCATACCCTGGTTTTGAAGTATTGTAAACATAGACAGTTGTTTCGATGCCTTTATCAATAGAAAATCCTGCCCCCTTAGAACCTCTATGCGTATAAGGCAAATCAGAAATATCATAGGGCACCTCGAAAAACCCTGTTATGTGACCTGGACTGAATGCTTTTGCTACCGCTATCTGCTCTCTAACCAGGTCTGTTGCCATATCTATATTTATAAACTGCGAAAATATAAAAACAATGTTTAATTAGTTTAAATGCATTTAAACAACCTGTGGCACACTATGCGAGAAGATTACAACAAATCGGTAGTAGCATCCTAGTGTCGCTGCCAAGCATGTGGATCAAGAACAATAATCTCAAGAAAGGGAGCATCGTACCAGTGCATATCAATCGTGACAACTCTATATCGATATTTCCTTCACAAGACGATACTGCAGACAAGACAAAGGAATTGACGATTCCCTATTCCTCGGTACCGATGGATATACTGGTCAACCAAGTATACGGTGGCTACCTGCTTGGCTACGATATGATTACGATCAAAGCTAGCTTGCAGATCTCATTTGAAGATGCTGATCGGATTAAGGAGGCTATACGAAAACTTGTCGGCCTAGAAATCGTAGATGAAGATGGTTTTCATATATCAGCTCAATTCTTACTTGATGCAGATACACTTGATGCTGAAAAAATACTTCGCCGTATGAGCGCAATAGTTGCAGGCATGTACCGAGATATGCTTGAAGCTATAAAGCTAAAACAAAACAATAGCATTCGTAAAGTAATAATCGGGAGGGATGACGAAGTCGACCGACAATATTTCTTGCTTGTTAGGCTGATCAGAAGTGCTATGATGGATCAAAAACTAGCAGTCAAGCTCAACCTAAGCAACATTGACATCCTTGACTATAGAATAGCAGCCAACCTTCTTGAGAGTGCCGGGGACTATATTGTTGATCTTGCAAACTCAATTGATCTTTCATACATCAAAGTTGCTGACAAGATAGTCGAGGCTGGAGTGCTTGTGGAAAAGATGCATGAAAAGTCAGTTGGTGCTTTTGTAAACAAGAACAGATCAGAATCAAATACTATTGTCAAGATGTACGATAATTTTATGAAAATTAAAAATTCAATTAAGAATAGTGCAGATTCAAAGAGTCTCGAGTCTACAGTTGCAGTACTGAACCTCATATACTCGATGGATAAGATAGCGCGCTGCTGGGTCGATGTTGCGGATCTGGTTAAGCCTCTGCACCTTACAGCCCCTCTCAAAAACGCATAACCACGTGGTTCAGAAATAAAGAAGATACTCTCTACGTCACAAGAGAAGAGCGCTTCCATTATCTACATGAGAACACCAATTTTACCCCCACAGGTGTAAAAAACCTCCTAAGAGAGGGTGAACCAAAGACGAAAGAGGCGCTGCACAAAGTAGGCCGTTAAATACAAAGCCCTTTGTAGTCTATTTCCACTTCAAAGGACTGATAGCCTGCTGCTTTGACCTGAGATGCTATCTTTGCACTCTCCATCTTGTTCGCTGCAAGGGCAATTACAGCCCCTCCTCCTCCTGCTCCTGTTATCTTGGCTCCTATGGCACCAGCTTTGCTGCATAAATCTATTATCTTCTGTGCCTTGTGGTGAGATACGCCGATCTGCTGAAGGATTATTTGGTTCTCATTCATGAGCTCGCCTATCTTGTCACACTTTCCTGATTCTATGGCAGTCCATGCTTGCAAGCAAATCTCACTAGCCTGCTTTGCGAGGCTTTCGAAGAGTGTCTCATTCCTGTCCTTGAATCTCTTGACGCCCGACACAAGGTCTGAAGTATAGTGCTTGATTCCAGTGCTGGCAACTACAAGCGAAAGCGGCTCATTTGTTTTTATGTTCTTGAAGTCTTTTGATTTGCTGCAGTAATGTATCAGCCCACCAAAGGTGCTGACATAGCAATCCGCGCCTGAAGTTCTCTTGTGAATTTGTCTCTCTGACTCAATGGCAAGTTCGCACACTTGATGCCTGCTTGTGTTTTTTTGGAAAAGGGAATTTACAGCAGCCACCGTCGCAACACATGAGGCAGCAGAAGATCCCAGGCCTATGCCTAGAGGTACTCTTGAAGAAATGCTAACCTCTATCCCTGTCTTTTTCTTATCTCTCATCAGTAAAACCTGTATGATGGCTTCATATAGGGGATCTAAAACTGCCTTTGCTTTACTTCCACCTTCAAGAGGATTAAAATCTCCATTATGCCAGTATTCGCCGACAAACCCAATATCGGAACTAATAATTATCCTGTCTTCATCATGTGATAAAATACGGGCATCAACGGATATGCGCTTGTTTATAGCAGCAAGTATAGCTGGGCCTCCGTATACAACAAAGTGTTCGCCAAACAGGATTACCTTAGCCGGTGCAGACGCCTTGGCCTGATTCATACGAGCACTATCGAAGAGTATCCCACTACCGCGCTGACGTCTCCTGTAACATCTCCGCTTGTTGCATACTTTAGAAGCTCTCCTCTAGTAGCACCAAGGTTTTTAGCAGCTACCATCATTGTAGCAATCGCCCCGTAGCCACATGCAGAAATGTTCATCCTCTCAAGGATAGTGTAAAACCTGTTAACATCAAGTGAAAGTATTGTCTTTATCAGTTCTCCATCTTTTTTATGCGCTTCGCTATTTGGTTCATAGTGTGTAAAGTCAGATGATGCTAATAGTAGAGTAGAATCAAGGGCATCCATTTCCATTATTGTCTGTGATATTGCATTCCCAAGGTCAAGAGCTATATCTCTATTTTGAGAAACTAATACAACTGGCACAATCTTGAAATCTTGTTTGACATACTGCAAGAAAGGCAATTGAACCTCCAAACAATGGTCTCTGCTGTGGGCATAATCGTCAATGTCAAGAGCAGCAGATCTCCTTTTTATTTCGTCCGCCATCTGAGAATTGACTTGTACCTCACCAAGTGGCGTCTCCCATATGCCATCTCTCATGCCAGCCACCCAGGAGCCTATGCCATAGTGGTTTGGGCCCACCATTATGACATCCTGAAAATTTACTGATGCTACTTCGTAAAAGCCGTTTGCAGCAACCGCTCCCGAGTAAATATAGCCTGCATGGGGTGATACTATGCCATAGATTTTTCGGTGCTGATTATTGGCAGATAGAGTTGAACTCCGAACCTTGCCTGGACCAAAGCGCTGGTTGCTAAAAGATTGATCAATTAGCGCTCTTAGCTCCCCAGCGTTGTCGGGATAAAACATGCCTGCGACGGCAGTTGCCCTCTTTTTCAAGATATTTCTCCATTAGATCGAAACTAAAACAAGTAATATAATTGATAGTTCTGTCGGAAACATGCCACCTAATAGTCTGATCATCTTGCAACGGTTAATTACAGCTGCTTTCTATTCTTGCAAATTAAAGAGATCGTTCGACACAAAGACGATATAATTTGGCTGCAATTTTTTCTATGTGAATAGAATCACATATCAAACTCTATTGATCTAGTCCAAACTTAAGAACATATGGAACATCATTGATGGAGAAGAGAAATTAATCCTAGCAATACTTAATCCCAAAGATGTATTTCAGACACGACAAATGCGCTGATACTAAAGGCCAATTGAGAAAAGTCCTTTGCGGAACATGTAAGCGAGGTATATAGATAATTGCTCAATGATTTTGCCATCCTCTGGGAGCTTTCAATACTTATGAATTGCAAAGTTATGGTTATGCGAACACTAAAGGTTGTAAATAGTATCTATGATTCAAATTTACTGCGTGTATTACAATATATTCCGAGAATTGGAGTATCGTTGTCTGGCCTTTTCTCCATGTATAATTGCAGTGGCTCGGGCGGGTTTTATTGCGTGAGCGGCCGCACTGCAGCATCTATAGTGTATGTGACGGTGAATGGTTCAGAGCTTCGTTTTTGAAACACTAGTCCACTTCCTGTAAATTCAAATGTGCCAGATGAAGTAGGGACATCTCCTGTGATTATATTATTATCAATTATGCCTGTAAGATGAGAATAGGTTATGGTCGTACCATTTATAACTGCAGTAGGAGGCTGTCCATGCACTTCATCCGGCAGCTGGTCAGGCCTGTAGATGTGTATTATCTCTACTTCTATCGGCTTGCTTGCTGTAAATGTGACTTGACCGGTATAGATCTTGCCATCATCTCTTATTGGCAGTGCAAATACTACTGCGTGAGGAAGATTACCTGTATGAGCCACAGGAGCTGCCCTAGACATCACAGTCTCTTGTGTCCTAATAGTTTCTTCATTCTGCTGTTGTGCAATTGCCTGAGTTTTCAATCCTAACTCAGAAACAGCAGATGCAATTGAGAATGCAATGCCAATAGCCAACAGAATTATCGTCATGATCCTCGTTGATCCTACAAATTTATCCATCTACAATCATTCAAGTTCGACAATGATATAGGTTCCGCCATTTGGTTCTATCTGGACCGTAACAAAAGGTGCCCCACAAGAGGTGGAATAAATAATATCTGAGATAGCCTTACTATGGACTCTGCATGGCTGTTTGAGTCAATTTCTTCTTTGCACTATTTGTAGATGTGACCAACCATTCAATTGATTATGCTTAAAGCTTGAACTATTGACTCTTTTACTGGAACAGGATATACCTAACTGACTTTCTAGGGTTACCCAAGATAGGTATGCTACTTTTCACAATAATAGGTTTTTACGTGCTAATTTAACAGATGCTTAGACCGTCGCAATCTTTGCTTTTTTTTCTATTAAAGGCAAAAGCAATAGCTTTTCACTCGTTTCCTTATAGAGAAA
>DATCWI010000062.1:0-2751 GCA_036566425.1 Nitrososphaera sp. | reverse complement strand
TCATCAATTACCGCTGCAAGGTTCTTCTCAAGTTCTAGCGCATCTATCAAATTCTTTTCAGTGTATGGCTCTAAAGCCACTTTCTGGTTGCTGCGCTCTATGATGCCTTGAGCTTTTTCTGTGAACTCAAATAGTCGTTCCCTTAGGCTGATGCAGAAATCAAGCCAAGTTTCAATTTCGTCAGTGTTGCTATCTGGCATATGCATCTTCAAGAACGGTAGCATATTCTTCCTAACTGTGAAACTCCTGAAGTCACCTACTTCATTTTCAAGCTGGTGTGCTTCGTCCAGAACCAGCAGTTTACGCTTCTGTGTTGCACCAGCATAGAAAATGTCTGATAAAAAGTATCTATAATTATACACGGTATGGGAAGAGAGGTTACCTATCCATTTTTGATGGTAATAATGGCATGGTCGCCAATCTAAATCGACCAACTTTGGTTTTAAGCGAATCTTATCCTCATATCTACGCTCTGCAAAAGGATCAATCTTAACCAGCTCGCGAAGAGTACCTTGACCCTCGACTTTGTAATCACTGAGTCGAGTTTTGTACGAACAATCGTAAGAATCGTCCTTGATGCAGGGCCCATAGTTGCAGCTCTCATCAAGCCCCATGTCCTCCTTGACTATACAAGCAAAATTGCTTCTCCCTTTCACTTCGACCACGAAAGGAAAGTCTCGCCTATACTGAGTCTGCAGGTCTTTAGTTGCTGTGCAGATATGGGAGCTTCCGAGGTAACGCGCAAGTGTAATTGCGACCGGTGTCTTGCCAAAACCGGTGGGAGCTTCAAGGAATATATGTCTGTAGCCAGATTTAACTGAGGATTCGATTAAATCAAGGACTTTCTTTTGCTTTTCTCTGACTGCAGGAAAAGGAAAATGCGCTAAGAGTGAACTTGACATTTTTAAATTACCTACAAACTGTGATGTGTATTTATCATCCCACGCTATTTAAGGTTGGGGGTTTCTCCGCAGAGTTGTTATCGTACAGCCAGCAGCGCACGTACCCTGTTTCTGTGTTAAACTCTGGAGGATCGCGCTTGCATACTTCCATCGCATATTTGCAACGGTCACGGAACCGACATCCGAGGGGTGGATGATGCAACGATGGCGGGGTTCCCTTGACAAAGTGTATTTTTTTGTCCTTTGATCTCAATCGTGGGATAGCTTCAATTAACGCTTGAGTATAGGGATGTAGCGGTTTTTTGTAGATATCCATAGTAGAGGAGAATTCGACCAGTTGTCCTGCATACATAATGCCTATTTTATCCGTTATTCGTGAAACAAGTGCAAGGTCATGCGTTATTAGTAGTACTGTTATTCCTTTTTCTTTTTGTAATTTCTTGAGCAAGTTTATTATTTGCGACTGCACCAACATGTCGAGTGCAGTTGTTGGTTCATCCGCTATCAAAACATCAGGATCCAGTAATAGAGCCATAGCGATCACAACACGTTGCTTCTGGCCACCGGAGAGTTCATGAGGATAGCGCCTTGCAATTGAAAGATCAAGGCCAACATGTTGGAGTGATTCTGCAACTTTATCCTCAATCTTGCCTTTAAAATTATGTTCTGTGAGAATTTCGCGCAATTGGCTTTCGATAGTGTATACAGGATCGAGCACATTCATGGCACCTTGAAAAACCATCGCTATTCTCTTCCATCGTACCTTTCTGTCAAATTCCGATGGTGACATTTTCATAATGTTATCATTGCCAAGGAACACACTCCCTTCAACTATTCTGCCCGGTAATTGTATTGATTTCATAAGCGCTGCCCCCAGTGTGCTTTTGCCGCATGCTGACTCACCAACAATTCCAAGCGACTCGCCTTCAGAGATCTGGAAGTTGATGCCGTCTACTGCCTTGATTATCCCGTACTCTGTGAAATAATATGCTTTGAGGCCGGAAACTTTTACTTTAGGCAATTACAACAATACACCTCAATCGTGCGTTATATGAGGATTCTGGCACAGCACCTGTGTGCCTACCTAATTGTGTTTATATTACCAACATTTCAACTTAGAATTAGTTGGGTGCTCTGCTTGAGGCAAAAGGTCTGCGAAAATACTTTACGATAAAAAAGAGCTTTCGTCAGCTCTTCATGCCAGGACAGCTGAGCCACGTTGTCAACGCGGTAGACGACGTCAGCTTTACCATTGATAAGGGTAAGGTTTTGGTTCTTGCGGGTGCATCGGGCTCAGGTAAGACTACGGTGGCAAGACTTGTCATGCGTGCGATAGACCCAGATGGTGGTTCCTTAGTCTATGATGGAAATGATATCACTCGCTCACAAGGAAGCGAACTAAGACATTTCCGAAAGGCGGTCCAAATGGTATATCAAGACCCATACTCATCTCTAAATCCCCGTATGAGGGTCAAAGACATAATATTAGAGCCACTCAATATTCACGATAGGAAAAACTCAAAGTCACATAAATTAGATAGTGTTCTAAACGCGCTACGGGAGGTTGGGCTTGAGCCACCAGAAGAAATTGCGGATAGGCTCCCACATACACTCTCAGGAGGGCAGAGGCAGAGAGTGGCAACGGCACGGGCGCTGGTCCTGCGGCCTTCACTAATCGTTGCTGATGAACCAGTATCAATGTTGGATGTATCTGTTAGAGGTGAAATATTAGGACTTATGCATAGCCTAAAGAGTAAATTCAATATTTCGTACCTTTATATCACACACGACTTATCTACTGCTCGATATATCGGAGACGATCTAGCTATTATGAAGTCTGGCAAAATAG
>DATCWI010000083.1:0-26164 GCA_036566425.1 Nitrososphaera sp. | reverse complement strand
CCTCAATTCAACTATCGCGGTGATAGTGTAGTACAGGACGCCGGGGCCATCGACGTATGTCGATGCCGAGGCGTCGTCGGATGCTGCTGCTGTTGGGGCTCTCCGTCCGCCGCGATATGAGGTAGGTAGTCGGCCTCTGTGCGGCATGTGCTCCGTACCGGTACGTACGCCGATCCTGGAGCACCGCGGTGACCCCAGTGGCGTCCAGCGCGAACGACATCAGCTCCGTAGCAAACCGTACATCAGTTCGGAAGCCGGAGTTCTCTAGCCGCCACGCGTTCTTTTATCGCGTTCTCTTTCGCCGTTCTTTTTTGATGAAACTCTGCCTCCGCGCCAATCTCTCATGATAGCTCGATTTATTTCAAAAAGAACAGGACGAAAAAGAACACGCACACACGCCAAATCGAGCAAAAAAAAGAACGGGAACAGTTTTTATGCACAAAACGAACATATGCCGTGGGGCTGTCTGCATACGCATTCATTGTCCAGAAAGAATACAGAATAATCTAGTATTGCTGTCCACTAAAGAAATTTATATAACTTTCCTCTAATGGTATCTTGATATCAGACTTGGGAAGGAAACCACTAACGCCACAGCAAAAGAAGGAGATAATCAGGTTATGGCCTACACATTCATACAGGCAAATAAGTGCTGCGACTGGGACGGCCACTAGTGCAGTACACGGGGCGGTAAAAGAATGGTTAGGAGACTTAGACGCTCCAACCACAAAGGCAATAAGGCAGTTCATGGCCGATGTGCAGAAAAGCAGGCTAAAGGTGTCTGAACTGGCGCAGGGTTATCGGATGTATAATCTGGCGAGATCAATGAACATCAATGAAGTTGAGATAGAGTCGTTCCTACCTCAGCTCAACGACGAATGCATCCGGAGAAATATCGAGCCACCAGAGCTAGTGAGCCTGCTGAAACAAGTCATCGAGTTCTCAAGCAATCAAAATGTGTCTCTGGGTGAGGTTCCAGCTCGCATTGAAAAACTAGGACAACAATTGGATGGTATCCGCAAAGAGACTCAGGCCGCCAAAGCCGACAGGGACAAGGCGCTGGCTGACAAGAAGATGACTGATGACACCATTAAAGAATACGTGGACCTGCGCAGCAGCCTCGTGAAATTTGGTTTGCCAGCAACAGGACCTCAAACGCTTGTAAGGACGCTTCAAAATGTGGAGGCGCTGGGCCACGATCCAAAGAAGATGGTCGAGGCGTTCTCAAAAATAAAGTCATTTCAGGATGAAGAGCGGCAGCATCAGCTAAATTGCAGGAAATGGGAAAACAGGGCCAAGTCCTTCAAAAGGACGTACGAACTTGCCAGTTGGTTCGAATCCATAGGCTTTACTCCACGTCATGTCGAGGTCCTTGCAGATGTAGTCGAGTATATCGCTGAAAGAGAAGGAATTTCTGTTAAGGAGGCCAACGGCCGGCTTCTTGTAGATCTGCGACTGTATTTCAATCGTGAGAAACTAAGAAGCGATGTGCTAGAACTGGAGGAGAGGATGAAGGTTTTGAGGAATTCCGTTCTTTACGACTTCGACAAAAGATTTGGTGGTATGACCACTGCTTTGGAACTTTTAGGTACCATAAAACAAATTGTGGCAAAAGATTACAATTGGGACGCAAATTTGCTTTCTCACGATCTGAAGCATTTAAGACGATGGCGGGAAATGCGTAAAAAGGAACAGGAGCGCCAACACATGACAACAACAGCATCGACCCAGCCTGCGCCACCGTCATCGCCCAGTACTCCTCAGTCACAAGAAGAGGCAGTTCAAAGCTCCCCATCTCAATCCGATGCAAAGCCGTCAGGCGCTGATGCTGAGCCTACTACCCATGAGAATGAGGAACATGAAGAAGAAGAATCGCAAGAAGGTGGTGGGCAAACAGACGCAGAGGGCAACAAAGAGACGCTAGCCTAGAACCACAATATCCGGCCTGACATTTTTGAACTTGGCCCTTAGCCACAGGATCTCAATCACACCATCTCTTCCAGCTCACGGTCAGAGTGCGTGTTGGCATTCCACGCAACCTCATCTTGCTTCTCGCCTATTGCATCGTGCTCTTCCGGAAACGCATTAATCTGGATGATAAAATATCGGGCCTTAGGGTGGTAAAGAAGCGAAAGTTTTCAGGGTCCAGAGATAAATCAGATCATGGTGACTGGGATACGATTATCGTCTCTGTATGACCGCTAGACGGATTGAGAAACCTTAACTAAATTGTATTGCTAATCATAGATGAAGCGAGATGAACAAAGCGCTTGTGTTTGCTGGAATTGCAGTAGTGGTCATATCAAAGGTTACCATCCTAAAGTCGATCCTGATCGATTCGCCAGCATACCAAAGATGCGTGTCTGATGGGCCTGCAAGCCTTGCCCAAGCATGTGGAACTGACCCGTTTGCATATTTCATTCTTGGCTGGTTCGTCACGGTCGGCGGCTTTGTCCTGCTGGTATTCGGGCTTAAAATGCCTGCTACTAGTAGAAGCATTTCACGATGATTTTTCTTGTCCAGTGTTTTCCATGGTTATGCGAAAGGTGCAACTTGTCAAGCTTGCTCCAATAAGAGCGAGCCGAAAATAAAAGAGGCAGATGCCGCTAGAACTAACAAAAGAAGCAGAAGCCAAGCTCAAAACGCTTGCAGTATGCCTCAATCTTGAAAACGAGAGCACGGTGGTCAACGAGCTATTCTACCAGTTTGTCTTGAACCAAGAATCGGACAAAAGAAGGATGATCATGGCAGTCTACCAGATGAATGTCAGAGGTGTATGCCAATGATCTATTACTGCTGCCAAGTGCAGCAGCCGCTTTGTCGGGCTTTCTTTTACAGCTCGACATTGCTGGCTTTTTCTCCAGCGTTTCTATCGAATATTCTGTGGCATTTTTCTAGCCGATTCTACAACCCTTTCAAGGCCAATGAACGTATCGCAGTAAAGCGCTAGCAGGACCTGCCACAACAACACACATCGAGGCCTGCATAGACCCCTTACGCATATGGCCGAACGTCCACAGGTAACAGACCCTGGTAGGTATGGCTAGGATATGGCCAGAACTCTCCACTCTATACAGCATACGATAGTCCCGCATATCCATCAGTGAAAGCAGATTGCTAGTGTCGATAAGTCTAGCACAATCTATTCAGATAAAGTTCAGCTTGCTTTCAGATTGCTTTTGCTTTTACTTTCAGTTCATGTCTGCTTTCGATGTTGGCTTGCAGCAGTCCATGCTCAGGTCGGACATAACTTGTGTCAGTTACTACTAGTATATTGGTAATAGTGTTGGAGTCTAGCCTGCTCGAGTAGGCTGGGCTTAGGCTCTGTTGCATCGTATTTGGCATTGCCTGCAAGAATGAAGAGCAAGTACCCGATGGCCATCGTCAGTATTTGTATCATAACTAGTATTACACCGATGTACTATCTATCTCTTGGTGTGTGTATGTGTATGTGTCATAGTAGTAGTAGTGTATATGTATATATGATTTAGTAGTATATAGTATAATAAAATAAAATAAATTATTATTTAATTCGATTCGATGTTGGATTGCTTTCATGTTCATGAGATATCGATTGATAGTGTGTTGTATGGGGCCCTATATTAGGGTAATATATTTATACAAACATACACTCACAGACAATAAAAGAATTCTTTTAGATAGAATAGTATGATAACAAAAGCAGTGGGCCACATTCCCCCCAGACTTTTCCTACCTTTTCACCAGCCAGGGGCGAAGACTCTTCTATTACCTAATTCACAACTGATATACCACATGCTAACCGGATGTCATACGTATGACAAACACAAAAAACAACCTGCCATCTTTGGCATTGGCACTACCACTAATTGTAGCGCCACTAATTGGAATCTTTTTACTATAAGAAAAAAAGAGGTTGGAGCAGTAGACCCTACACTACTAACACCCTAGCAAGTAGCACGAGGGAGCAATAGGTTCTTGATACTGCCTCAACTGGTCTCGAACCTGTGCCTCCTCCTGAGGACTTAACTGACCGTATGAGGAATAGGTATCAGCCCAACTCTGCTGTTGCCGTGGGTCCTGCTGTTGCTGTTGGCCGGAGATGTAAGCTTTTGTTCAGCCCGGAGCATCTTTTTGAACAAGCTGGCGAGCTCTTCCGGTTCAAGCTTTATCATCATATCAGTATCGGTAGGAATCATCAAGCCCAGGGTCCGAATGAGCATACCAGTGAGTACTTGACACGACAAGCACTCGCTTGCAGGCATCCTTGATGACCTGCTGCAAGACGTGGTAGACATTCGTTAATGCTTCTCGAGCACTCGTGTCTCTTTGTTATTCCTTCTCCGGTCCTACTGCTCCTCTAATGATGATGGTAGTTCTAAAAGAGCAAACAATTCATCACGACATTTCTCGCTACACAAATCAAACTTAGCTGTTTCACGCCTTTCTCCGTTTGCTCCTACTGCCCAGATTTTTGACACTATAGCTTTACCTTCTTTTGCGGGTATCGTTTTCTCGCACATATTACAGCGAGTTGTTTCGCTCAACTTAGTCAGCGTGTTTGTTGTTACGCGCCTCCTGCTCCTCGTTTCAACCCATCGCCGCACAGTATCCCAGTTCACTCCATAGCCCTCCATCGTTATATCGAATTCTCGTCTCAAGCGCGGCTCGTTCTCATAGTTCAAATAAACTTGGAGCAGCCCATAGCACCTGAAACACAAAACTCCTCCATCATAAATCCGGTCGACTATGTTGTCATATTGCTCTGGGCTGACATATCTTTTCCAGAGCTTTGCGTCGGCCCAGTCAGGTGTTTTGATGCCACAACGTCTACACTTCTTCAATTCTCGTTGATATGTATTATTACTTTATCTCCGCTTCATCTTTGTCATTTTGGCTCATTTTTCCTTTCATATTCACGCTTAAAGTATTCATATCGAGCATTCTGAGCTATCCGGTTCGCTTTATCGAGGTGCTGCTTGACTTCCTGCCATGCCTACTCACGCGCTGGTCCTGTGATAAGCGGCCACTCGCTATCGCCGCCTCTGGTATCAGGCATCAAGCTGTTCAGCTCTTGCAGCTTCTCATAGCTCCGCTCCATCTCTTTGGCAAAGAGGTAGTATTCTTCCTCAGTCATGTAGCTGGTGTCTATCTGCTCTGCTTGTCGCTTTACGCTATCCCGCAGTTCTCGCTCTTGTGCGAGAAGGTCTTTGAAACTAATCATGCTACTCATGTATATCTAATGCCCTCTTTGTCTGAAGCTTCCATCATTCTTTTACTCGCAGACCGCATAGCAGCTGCTTCGTATCCACGCATAATCACCATCCTGTGCTTGTCGTCTTTGGCATTCGTTAATCTCTCGTCGAGCTCCTTTGCACTGTCCTGGTTTTCGGCTTGAAGACACGCCTTATGATCCCCCGTAGTAGTACCAGCTCCTTAGCGCTTGTTATCATATATCACATCATTTTCTTCTTTTTTCTGCTATTGGTGGTGCTGTTGTTGCTGCTGCTTCTTGGGCTTTCTTCTTCATTCTCTCGCTCAGCCTCACTTTCTGCAGGCCTTCGGTTCTGACACAACAGAGTTGCTCTTTGCAAACCCACGCATTTCTTCGAACCCAGATGCCGTCCCAGTTTATGTACCCAAGCTGAACAAAATCATGCCAACCCCGGCTCTTACAAGGAGGTGGCGGAAGGTGGTCGGTTCTGTGTGATGCCATATATCATCATCCTGTCTGGCATGATGGGCATAAAAAAGCGCTTTTCATACCAAGAGGTTTATTATTTTTAGAATTCGTTTGTTATCATCGTAACCCAAGAGCGTCTTTCAGATCAATTTCGTGGTCCTGCTCCTGCCTGATAATATCCCTTAACGCTTCAGAGAGAGCAAATTCACCCGAGCTTTCAGCCTGCTTTATTCTCTCCCTATAATTCTTGATAGTTTCTTGCTCTTGTAGCAAGTCGATTTCGAGCATCTTCTTTGAATCTTGGGAATATTCGGCGTTCTTAACTTCAACGGTCGGGTCTCCTCCTAAATAATCGATCTGCCTGGCTACCTCCAGAGCATGTGCAAGTTCCTGAGACGCATGCTCTTTCAACTGTTCTGCAATATCTCCATACTCTGCTCCCTTCAACGTGGAACTAAATACGACATACTGGATAATTGCTTTATACTCTCTTGCCAGATCTTCGTTCAACCCTTTGATTATCTCATTCTTGCTAGAACTTGATGCTCCTTCAGCATCAGCCGCTTCAGAGCTTTTAGACATGACTTTAGTTCCGTGTTCATCATTTTAAAGTTATCTAAAGTAAATCTGATGATTTGTATATGGGGCGTTCAATAAAGTCGTCATCGAAACTAGGTTAGGGTATCGTCTGAGAGTATTGCCATATTTGTACTAGATGAAAAGGTCAGAATTCTAATTTCTAAATATGATGCTGATTACTATGTATTGGTAGGCGAAGCATGGACATCTAAGAATCTTGAAACTCTAGAACGTGTTGCAGTGAACTATCGGAACGTCGCCAAGCTCCTAAGTCATGAGAAAAGAGAGGCTATAGCACTTATTGCTAAACCAAGAATAGTACCAATCGAGGACCCGATAAATCCGAGCTATACGAAATCATACGAAACAAAAAGATGTATAAGATGCAAGATAGGTACATGATAACTCAAACAAATCTATTATGTTTAATGCATTTTCAATTTCTATAATGATACACTTCTGACAAGCGAAATTTTTCAATATGATGTTTTATCAAACCTTTCTTTGCTAGTTCTACGACTTCCCGCAGGTCATTGTAATTGCCCCAAAATGAACCCTGTATCGAGTATTCTCTGCCAACAAGTGGAAATAGAGTCGTTTTGATTTGCGTTCCATTAGACCAACATAGACCATCAATCCTCCTGTGGCAAGTAGACTAGCTCCCATCTGAATAGATTCTTCTGTACCTGCAAGGTTTATTACTACATCGACTTCTTTGCGACCTGTTGCCCCGTTGATTTTATTCCGGATTTTATCTAACTCTTTACCTTTTGTGCTTATTGCTTGATCAGCACCTTCTTGTCTTGCAATATCTAGCTTCTCTTCAGTCCTGCTAAACGCCAACACGCTCGACTCGGCAGATAGGATCTTTGCATACTGAACTGTATAAGATCCAAGACCTCCCATTCCAAAAATTGCAATAGTTTTTCCAGGACCAAGATGTCTCGCCTTTTTGATCGCCCTATAGGGGGTAACACCCGCATCAGTAAGTGCCGCAAGTTCATGAGCATTCAGGTTGTATTTTTTATCTACCCTTATCAAGAATCTATATGATGGCACAGTAACATATTCTGAATATACCCACCTTCACTCCCAAATCCTGCCCATGACCCATAAGGACAAATTTGTTCATCACCTCTTTTGTAATATGGGCAAACACCGCAGCCCCATGCGTCAAATACTGCAACTAGATCTCCCTTCTCGATAATGCCCTCAGGAACCGTGCTACCAATTTCTTCAACCCATCCTGCAGTTTCATGGCCTGGTGTAGCAGGTAGTTTCAGAGGAATGTATTCCCGAAAATATCCATCAATCATCTGTAGATCCGTACGACACACTCCACATCCTCCGACTCTTATCAAGACTCTATCTCCAACCAGTTTCTGAGTGGGCTGTTGTACGTCTTCAACCACAAGCGATTCGTGATACTCGTGCATCTGCGCTGCACGCATAAGACGAACATGTTAATTAAATTATTAAGCAGTGCCCTTGAAAGAACGGTAAATATTACTGGCATAAAATGTTCTATCTGTAAATGCCATTCGTGCTTTTGTTTCAGCATATTTGTTGTTCATATGCCCTTTCCACTACCAATGAATTAAAGGTACAAGTTCGATCTTTGGAAACACTATTTGATCCTAATCTTGGACAAAACATTCATCTAGATTTGTGTGGAAGGAAACTAGATTCTCTGAAGTTGTCTATAGTGCAGCTCGACAACGGTTTAGTATTGCGTTTGGAAACACATAACGCTCATCCGATGCATTGACATGAGCTTTTTGACGATAGTCTTGATAGCCGTAATAATGCTGGCGATCCTTCGGATAGGGTTCTCCGCGTTCTGGGACGGCTTAGTAAGAGGATTCACAACATCGCAAAAGATAGAGCAGAAGGATTCGTAGAGGAGGAGAGAGAAGCAGAGAAAACAACATCTCTCCCACTACAACCGACTTTTCAAAATGTCTGGAATACCGCAAGCCCAGAAATGCGGGCGTGAAAAGTGTCAATTCTGGACAGCCATGCGTCCAAGATTGTGTCCAATATTGAAAAGAAAGACTCCTGTGACCCAAAATGTAGAGCTTTGCCTTTCCAATATTATTAGTAATAGCGAACTGGCTTACAGCATTCAGATATGGAGAGCAACACGCGAAACCCATATCTGACACAAACAGTATAGAATGTCATGTCCAAAGCCGACCTTTACCATGGACTGGATAGAGTATATGAGATAAGAGTCAGCGTTAAAGGTAGAAAATCAGGCAAAGATATCCCTAGGCCAGTCTGGTTTGTGCATGAAGGCAACACTCTGTATTTGCTTCCAGTTCAGGGCTCTGCGACCTACTGGTACAAGAACCTGCTAGTTGATCCAACATTGAAGATCTCTGTAAATGGCGGCGAAGAAATATCTGCAAGAGGTAAACCAATAACAGACAGCAATAGGGTTGACGATATCGTGAGGAAATTCAAGTCTAAATATGGCGAAGGAGATGTAAAAAAGTATTATACAAAATTTGATGTATCCGTCGAAGTCCCGCTCTGACAAATCTTCACAGGAACTGACAATGCCATGAGAGAAAATGTGACATATTTACGCAACCTGCTTTCAGGGAAAGTCGGAAGGATGTAAGCAGAATTGTCAGAAGGTAAGAATAAGGTTCAAAGAGCGCTGGTCTTTCAAGGAGGCGGCGCGCTGGGTGCTTATGAGGCTGGCACTTACCAACAGATCTATAAAAAAGTAAACCAAGAAAACACAGATGGCAGGCTGTTTGATATTATTGCAGGCACTTCAATAGGGGCCATAAATTCTACGGTACTAGTAGGGCATTATCTTAAGAACAATTGCTGGAAGGGCTCTGCTGAGAAACTCTTGGAATTCTGGGAAGGACTTATGTGCCCTACAATTGCAGATGACCTGTTAGGCAAGAACCCCGTTGTACGCAGCTCATGGGATTACTTGCGCACAATTAACTCCAGTATAGCTGATTCAGAAAGTGCAAGAAGGTTTTGGTCGATTTTCGAGTTTGCCTTTACTCCACGCGGGGTACCAAACATGTACGAATCCGTCCCAAAATGGGGCTCCAAGTTCCTCAACCCATTTATGGATTTCCTGCCGTGGTGGCGATATGACTATAGACAATTGAGAAACTATTTGACAAAGTTTGTAGATTTTCCGATAAAAACAAGCCTTGAAAAAGGACAGCCAAGATTGCTTCTTACCAGCGTCGATATTCAGGATTATGCGACACCGGTGATTTTTGATAGCTACGAAAAACTGCATGATGCTTCCGTTAATGGTGATATTACCATTGCCACGGCAAAAGACGGTAAAAGTAAAAACAGCAGATGGTTTTCAGAATACGGAAATTCGGAAAACAGGCACATTGTATTTTACGATGGAATCGGTCCAGATCAGGTGCTCGCAAGCGCTCTTGGCAAGTATGCTCTGGACCATCCTCAAATTGAGGATAAAGCAACTGGAACGGTACGGCAATTTTGGGACGGTGGATACCTAAGCAATACTCCGTTGCGTGAACTCTTGACAGCTCACAAAAATTATTGGATGGAATATTTGCGAAAGAATCGCGGAGGCAGCCAAAAATCATTTACGCGGGCTCCAGAGCTTGAAGTTTACATTGTCAACCTGCATCCTTTGGCGCCAAAGGATATTCCACAAGACAAGGATCTTATTGACGACAGAGAGAGTGATATACTGTTTCACGACAGGACCACATACGACGAATACGTCGCATATGTTATGACAGACTATATGGACATGGCTAATGCGCTCGTGGAACTCGCAAGATCAAAGGGCTTTTCAAAAAATGTTGAAGATATTCTGGAAAGAGAAGCAAAAACCATTGCAAGGGTCGGCGAATATAGGTTTACTACGTATAGGGATCTTTTGTACGGTAAGCCGCGAATATCAAAAGTCTGGCGGATAGACAGGCTAGAGAGCTCCGGGGCAACATTTGGCAAAGTTACAGACTTTACTCCCTCTTCCATCAGAAACTTGATCCAATCTGGCGAGATCGATGCTAGGATTTCAATTGATAGAATGGAGGTCGTATTTGGCATAGAAGGTTTGATTTCTGATGGCATCATGTCGATAGAAGAGGGTGAGGAATTGATGAAAGAGGCAAGGGAAGTCTTGACAACCGAGCAATTGTTGTATAGAAAAACAAAGGAAGAAGTGATAGAGGGATACAATAGGTTCGTTAAGATAATAGAAGCCAAAGACATGTCGCCTGATCGAAAAGAGATGCTGATAAGCCCTGGAAGAGATATTATCACCATAGTCTTAGAAGCAGATAATGCCAAGCGTGTAAGCAGCAGCCATGAATTACCACGGCTTTAGACAGGAGATATAAGAGGGTTCGAATGAGAGCTGAAGAGCTGACGAACGCCATAGTCGGCACGGAAACCACTGGCCCCATAATAGAAGAAACTTCTTCTTTTCTTGCATGAGCTGGTATTTTGCGTTTCCCACGCTCAATTTGTACATGTGTTTTGCAAAACTTGTAATGGCTGACTGACTCTATCTATGCTTGTTTCTCCTTCTTGGTGTTGAGCATGACCATTGTGACTAGTATCGTCTATATTTTTTTTTTCAAACTTTCTTCTAAAAGCTATTGCGAGTAGAACAAAAGTCAGACCACCGCCGCATATTTTTATAATATAATCTATTATCCCTACCCTAAGATATGTCTGACCTCAGCCAAAACGTCGGTAACTACCTTATTCAACGATTATACGATCATGATGTTCGTCATATCTTTGGTGTCCCTGGAGATTTTGTGCTTGGATTCTATCAAGAGTTAATCCAGTCAAATAAACTGAAGGTTATCAATACATGTGATGAACAAGGAGCAGCATTTGCAGCAGATGCATATGCTCGTATTAATGGATTAGGTGTTGTGTGCGTAACATATTGCGTAGGTGGATTGAAGATTGTTAATGCTACTGCTCAGGCATTTGCTGAAAAATCTCCGGTTGTAGTGATATCTGGTGCGCCGGGAATAAAAGAACGCAGAAAGAATCCGCTTCTTCATCATAAGGTTCGAGATTTTGATACACAGCAAAAAATCTTCGAACATATAACTGTTGATTCCGTTCTTGTAGATAATCCAAGAACAGCTGCCAAAGATATTGATCGAGTGCTATCATCGGCCACCAGGTATAAAAGACCAGTATATATCGAGTTACCACGAGACAAGGTATCAATACCCATTTACCAAGAGCAATATGTAGATCCTTCCACTACATACTCCAAAACTGCCAAAATAGAAGAAGAATGTGAGACAGACATGGATTCTATGCAAGAAGCTTTAGCGGAGGCAACTGCAATGATAAATTCTTCAAAACAACCAGTTATTATTGCAGGAGTAGAAATACATCGCTTTGGATTGCAAGATAAATTACTCCGATTAACTTATAAGACAAATATTCCTGTAGTGGCGACTGTCTTAAGTAAGTCAGTAATAAGTGAGGATCATCCATCCTACCTCGGAGTATATGAGGGTGCCATGGGACATCAATCAGTCAGAGAATACGTTGAATCCAGCGACTGTTTGATTTTACTGGGCGCTTTGATGACAGATATTAATTTTAGTATTTCCCCTACACCCATAGAACAGTCTAAAAGTATCTACGTCACAAGTGAAAAATTATCAATCAAATATCATAACTTTGAAAATGTCCTTTTACAAGATTTTCTTATTAGTTTAATAGAAGCACCTTTGGAAAGAAAAGATTTTGTGTTAGTTGAAAAACAAGGTAATATAAAGAACAACAATAAGCATTTCTCAGCTGCAAGAAACCAAAAGATAACTGTAAAACGATTGTTTGAACGTCTTAACTTCTCTATAACTGATAATAGAATTGTCATAGCTGATGTTGGTGATTCTTTATTTGGTGCTCTTGATTTAACCGTCCATGGCCAAACAGATTTCTTATCTCCTGCTTATTATTGTTCAATGGGATTTGCTGTCCCTGCAGCTATTGGAGCTCAATTAGCTAGTCCAACGCTTCGTCCTATTGTAATAGTAGGAGACGGTGCTTTTCAGATGACTGGCATGGAGATATCAACTATTATTAGGTTTGCTTTAAATCCAATTATTATTATCTTAAATAATAAGGGGTACGGAACAGAACGTCCTATGCTCGATGGCCCATTTAATGATATATTGCCTTGGAATTATTATCGTATTCCTGAGATAATAGGTCATGGAAAAGGTTTTATGATAGAAACAGAAGATCAACTGGAAGAATCTCTCTCAGCTGCTGAAAGAATTTATTCTAAAGACCTGTGTCTCCTAGATGTACATTTAGACATTCATGATGGGTCGCCAGCGTTGCAGCGGCTTACTGAATCACTAGGTAAAAAAGTACATTAGAGTATCAAATATGCATGTTGTTGTAATGAGCGGAACGTCAAGAATAACAACAGCATGCGTAAACATTATCGCTATTAACAATGACTGCTACAAGTACATTATAGATGATAAAACCAACAGAAACGACCGGGGAGTATAAGTATTATTTTTGCTATGCTATCTTCATAATAATTACTGATTTGGCTTATTATATGCCATAACGTTTTGCATGGAACAGGCTTATTGCAGCATCAATAGGTCTGGCAAGGCCGCCAGCGGAAGCGCCCTGACCATTGCCGCATCATTGGCGGCAGACTTGTGGTGGCTCTTTCTATTTGCCATGAAGTCACCTATGACTAGGGAAAAGTACAGGGGCAGGCTTGCCAAGTTCTTTGATTTTGTCGGTGTAGAAGGCACATCAATGCCAGAGCGGGCCAGAACCTTTGTTAAGATAAGCAAGAATGACAGAGCACGGTTATTTGACGCCGTCCTGCAGTTTGCACAGATGCAGAGGGAAAAGGGTCGAGCGTAAGGAAATAAGCCTTGGAACCCTGGCAATTATATCAAGGCACTCAAGCTCTTCTGCTAGTAAAATGGCATCGAAGTATCATGGAAGAAAATAACGAAAGGGCTTCCAAAGAGCAGAAGGTTTGCAGACGACAGGGCGAGATAGCCTCGACAAAAGCAAGAAAAGCTTATAGATCGGCCATTTTATCCATAGATAGCTTGAAATTCTATCATAACTAAAGTCATATGATGGTAAGAGGAAAGTTCGCTTCCAAGAAGATCATAGATTTTGCTGAAAGGGATTTTGTAAGCTTGGACGAGAATATTCTAGTTGGCGAAGCTGCAAAGACAATGTATGAAAGAAGCATTTGTAGCGCTATAGTTACTCACAATGATGAGACATCCAAACTTAGGTTGCCTATTGGGATCATTACCGCCAGAGACATGCTGCATCGTGTAATAGCTCAAAATAGGGGCCCGTTTAAGGCAACCCTGAAAGACATCATGAGTGCTCCATTAATAACGATTGACAGAAATGCTTCAACAAAGGATGCCATTCTGCTCATGAGAAGCAAGAATATTACGCGACTTCCAGTGCTAAATGAAGATGGCGAGATGTTGGGGATTGTATCTTTGAAATTAATTCTAAGTGGCATTCGGGATCGTGACATAGATACGATTGCCGCCTGATACTTCTGTTACAAAATAGTCCACATTGTGCGCAAAAAAAGAGAGAATGTACGATCAAACTGATATGTATTATACTATGCTTCAGTGATGAGACGACGCTGTTTCTCACCCTTGGCGGGTCTGAAGAGTACAGGCAAGATCCTCCCTCCCGCGATAAATCAACAGATCCTCCGTCCAGAATGACATTATTTACGATTCCGGCACTCAAGTCCAGCGTTTGCAATCCGGATATATTATTGCCCGCCGCCACCACGGCTTGTGGGAGGCCATTTTCATCGCAGAGTACTTTTATGACAATGTGTGTGCGCGATTTGTGGTAGTTTGATATAGAGTAAGGTCCATCAGTAAAATGTAATCATTGCTTGCCAGTTGACCTGTCAAGGGTATGTGCTCTGAAAAGATCAGACTGTGATTTGCTCTTCTGGCTGGCGGTGCTTGGCTGCCAGCCGGCGTAGCAGTTGAGGTAGTAGCATTGGCACCTCCCTCATCAATGCCGTTATCCGGGACTGCTTCCGTTTCCTCATCTCCTTCTCAAAAAAATCTCCGACTTAATCGCCGTATGCGTTGTCATTGAATCCGAGGTAAGTCACCGGCAAAATCATGCCAATCATTATGGCTGCTTGTGCTACTGTTGTGTGAAGGAATTTGATGACATTCAAAGCAGAGTTGGCGTGATTTTAATGTGGTTATCTCTTTTGTGCTTATGATCTAAAAGGCGTGATAGGTAGTAGTACATTATGTAAAATATTTAAGATGTGACGGCATATTTGCCGTTGTCATCCCCACTTACTTCCTTTTCAAAATGCCAGCATAATACTTTCTCTTCTATTCTGGACAGAGCTACGTCAACAAAGTCGTTTGTAATCAATGATGGTATTTTCAGCCGTTCAGATTCCGGCATGATCGAGTTGATTTGGTACAGGATTTCAATCTTCCTATCTACGTTCTGCTCCTCTTCGCATTCTTTTATCATGCCAAGTATGCTTGCTGCTAATTCTGCCTTAATCTCCTTTGACCTTCTATCACTACTTGCTGCTGCTGCTGCCATTGATATTTTCCTCTTCCTGCATTACTGACCGCCGCCACTATCATTCTCATTTACTACCATTGCCGCTACCCGCCTGCTCGCCATGTACAGAAATGCAGCTTGCGCAGTCAATGCAAGAACAGTCGCAATGGCAAGGCCATCTATGCCCATTCTCGTGCCAAGAATAATGATCAACGTAGTCTGAGACAACAAGTAGATTGCAGACCCGACCACCACATACCGGGTATTGCCCTGGCTGAAAAATCTCGAGTTGAGAATCCATACTACCATCATTGGAATAACTCCCAAGCCCATGATTCTTATAGCATCAAGAGATTCAGTGAAATTTGGAAAGAACCTCTCAATTATCCATGGGCTTGCGAAAAATAGGAGAGTCGCCAGTAACACAGATACAAACAGACCAGCCATTCCCTGCCATCTTCTTGTCTTTCTTGAAGTAGAACCGCTTGCCTCCTCTGGAAGGAGGTACTGGTAGAAGCTTATTGGAACCATCCCAACAAAAAGCAGAAACTGCAGACCAAGTTGGTAGTTGCCAAGTACAAAATACCCAAATATTGGCGCTATCAAAAGTTTGTCAAAATACATGAAAAACGCGTTTGACATGTTGAAGGAGTACGCATGGCCAATGAACTTTGCCTTGCTCTTAATTTCGTCAAATAATGAGAAGTCGAACTTTCTGATAGAAAGAAAATATCTGTAGCTGAATAGCAAATAAGAGATGGCAAAGCCGGCAATTATGCCCCATTCTCCGAACAGGTAATAGAATGCGACTGACATGACTAATTGGGACGCTCTGGCGCCAACGACCACAAGAGCGTACTGCCTGTACATCTTTTTTCCCAACAGCTCATATGAGCTCATCATCCAGAATGTCATGCCAATTATGAAAAGGCCGAGAAGCCAGTCAACAAACAACGACGATATTACCGCTGCGGCTATTCCTCCGGAGATCAGGACAAGCTGGTTTGCCTGTACCGCTATCCTGCTCGAGCCTTTTGCAGTATACGTTGTCACAGTGGTATTAAGACCAAGCAGGGCTCCAAAGGTGGCAAGCGACGCTATGGCGACTTCAAAATTCACTTTGCCGTAGTCCTCTGCACTTTGGATTGAAGCGAGAAGCAGCCAGAAAAATCCTGTTAAGGCTGCCCCAAGCACGTTTCCTAGCGCAATGTAGATTAATCCTTTACTGAAGCCAAGATGTTTGAGCAATTTCTCTTTCCACTCCTTCTTTCTGCAGCGTGAAATAATGATAATAATGATGATGATACTGCTGCCGATGACGATGCCGCAGGTCGATTTTATATCGATACAATCGTTATTACCTGCGTTTGTGTTCCAGTCGGCTGAGAATTCTTGGGATTTCTTCTTTTTCCTTGGTCAGCTGGGCGAGCAAAGCGTTCATCCTCAAGAGCACTACTGTTTTGATAAATCTCAATATCTCCTTCATGGTAAGTTTTGACTCGCCGGAGACCCTGTTTCTGAATACAAAAGGCACTTCTACCACTACCGCCCCCTTGTTGTTATTCTTCCTGCCGCCTTTGCCTAACTTTGAAACCGCGTACGCGCTTTCAACTTGATATTCATATCCCTTGCTGCTCAGGTTGCTGGCCAATAGCTCCCTGATAATGTCAATTTTGATTGCCCTAAATCCACTTGTTACATCTTTGATCCTGATCCCGAGAAAAAGTCTGGCAAGTGTGTTTGCGCCCTTGCTTATGAGCCGCCTGCGCAAAGGCCAGCTGTCTACCCCGCCGCCCATACCAACGTATCTTGACGCAATGACAAAGTCTGCACCCTCGCCTGTTGCATCGATCATTTTCTGAACTAGTTCTGGAGGATGCGACAGGTCTGCGTCCATCTGCACAACAACGTCTGACGACGGCAGGTTTACCAGAATCCATCTAAAAGCGTCAGTATATGCTGAACCGAGGCCCATTTTCGTTGGTCGCAGTATCAGGTGGACATCCTTTTGTTTCATAGCCATGTCTTTGACGACATCAGCTGTCCCATCTGGGCTATTGTCATCCACTACTACAAAATGGAGCTCGTTTCCAGAATTTGTCAAGTGATTTCTCGTCGATTCAATTAACTGCGAAATGTTACTACTTTCCTTGTATGTGGGAATGACGATCACCACTCTCATGAGGTGGGAATACAGCTTGACCTATTAACCATTGCCGATAATATTTCATTGCGGCTCTTCTTCAAATAGTTCTTGATATTTCTTTGTAGTCTTAGCATAAAAGTATGTACTTCTTACCATCCTCTGTTTGATAATCCAATAATTCGCAGACCAGAATCAACATTCACACTCCTTAAAGATGCCAAAAGCACTCTCTAAATATTAATCACAGTGCAATACTGCTACAATATCCATGACATAGTAAGGATAAAGTCTGATGTCCAGCTGTACGAGCTTGAGTATTTTGCTTGCGAGGAGTTTTCAGATAACATTACAGACATGGTAATCATTGTATCAAGCAACATGCCTCTCGGAGGCATTCATCTTAAAAAGAAATTGGTCGGCAATAAATCTCGCAACTCTTTTCAGATAAAATACGCAGAACACTTGGGGCTTTTAGGGGCCCAATTTACGATTAATAATGACAAAAACGACGGCAGCTCCACTTCACTTGGCAGCAGAAGCGTTGAGATTCGCGTAAACAGGCTGATATCGACATCTAGACACGTCCTGTACGTAAACTTGGTTGAGCCGATTCTGAGGTTCCTGATGATATCAAAAGGGTGCATACTGCTTCACTCTGCCTGCATGGACATGAATGGTCAAGGATATCAGGGCATGATACTTTCCGCTCCACCCGACACAGGCAAAACTACCACAGTTCTGAAATGCGTCAAAAGGGGATTTTCTTTCCTGTCCGACGACATGACCATAATTCGGCTGCCGAATGAGGCATTATGCTTTCCAAAGCCAATGACAATAAGCGCACATACATTCAACACGGCCGTCAACATTGCTAGCGATGGTCGAGAAAATAGCAACAGAGAAGGAGGCAGGAACAGAACCGGGCTTAAAGTCCGCAGCCTTGTGCACTCAAAAGGAGGGAGGCAGATGATGCGCAGGCTTGGAACCCACAATGTCCCGATCTTTACGTTAAACACAATAGGACAGACGGTGATCAGGCCACCAAAATTCAAGATAGAAGATCTTTTGCAGCCGGTAAAGAGCGTAGAGAGAACCAGAGTCAGGATGTTGTATTTTCTTGAAAAAGGAGGCGAAGAGACTCTGATCCTGCCGAGAGAAACGGCGCTTAAGAAGGCTGTGGAAAATAGCGACGATGCTTTCCTGTTTCCGCCGTACAAAGATATGCTAAACTATATCACCATCGAAGGAAGAAATGCCGCCGAACTTCTTGCGGAGGAAAAAAGGATGCTTGAAGCATTTCTCTCCAACATAACCTGCATGGTGATAAAAAGCGACAGCAGAGCTTGGTATTCCACAGTGATGAAAGCTATTTACGATACAGTCGCTTAAAGAAAGCTGCACAGTGATGAAAGCTGTTTACGATACAGTCGCTTAAAGAGAGGATCCGCTTTTCAAGAACTGAAGTTTTGATCCTTGCAGTGATAATAATTGTTGCCTCCTTTCTAAGATTCTGGAACATAGCTGACGTAGGTCTTGGAGGAGACGAAGCCGTCTATGCTGGACAGGCGCGCATTCTGGCCGGCGATAATGAAGAAGAGATGTCCCGGTTCTTTGTGCTGATCTCGCGCGGAAGCACCAATTTTCTCTTCCACCAAGGGCTGCAGGCAATAGTTTATGCGTTGCTGGGTTTTTCTGATTTTACGACGCGTCTTGTTTCTGCAACGTTTAGCGTGCTGACAGTTGGATTGGTTTTCCTGCTAGGGCGCGAGGTTTATGGCAGGTCCGCGGGACTGCTTGGTGCCTTCTTGCTTGCCATAAATGGGTATGCAGTCGCTCTTGGAAGGATGGCTCTCCTTGATTCCACTATGGTCTTTTTCTTTACCTTATCGATGCTCTTTCTTGCAAAGTGGATAAAGTCAGGGGAACCCAAGTGGGGGTATTTACTTGCCGCCGGCACCGGAGTGGCCATAATGGCCAAAGTCGTCTCGTTTCTTGTTATTCCAATTGCAATCATAACGATGCTAATTCTCAGGCAATTCAGGCATGTGAGCATCCGCACGGTAATGATATCAGCTTTGGTATTTGCTGCATCCCTATCCCCGGCAATCCTGCAGCTGGCTAGCAATTATGACGTTTTTGTAGATTTTTTTTCTGAAGGCGCTTCTCGCACGATAAATGTGCCAGAAACCTATTACCTTGATAAGCTAATAGAATTTGCAGGCATTTCCTTTTTAGCTCTCACAATTTTTGGCATAGCAGTCGCCCTGATTTTCAGGGAGAAGGGAGACGTGCAGTGCCTTGTATGGCTTGCCGTCGTATTGATCTTCTTTCAGCTACACCCGATAAAAGGCTGGAACTATTTGCTGCCACTGGTTCCGGCGGCAACATTATTGGCAGGAAGGGGCATAGCGCCTGCTGTCATGCTATTCAAGAGAGCCTTCCCATTCAACAACTACAACAATAATAATAATCAAAAGTACCGAAAACCGGTTCTCTTTAGAGATATCGTTGTAGGGGCATCAGCCGTCCTGCTCCTTGCCGTCACATCTTACCTGCAGATATATGGAACCTTGGACAACATCATTTATGACAGGCCTTTTGCAGGCCTTAGGGAGGCAGCATACTGGCTTGAGGAAAACGACCCAGACGCTGGTGCAATGACTATTTCCCACGGCTCAGCCCAGTATGTTTTGAGCTTGTATGCCGGCATTGACGCATACCCTTTTGGCAGCTACGACCTTCACACTGTCTTGCCAGGTGGAGCGACAATAGCTGGCACGCCTCCTCCAGACCCCCTTATTCAGAACGGAACTGTCACCTATCTGGTGTATTATGTGTCTCCTAAGGGTGGGGTTGGAGACGACCCTATTCACAACCCGGATACGCCCACTGAGGCCCAGTTTGTGAAGCTCATACGCAAATATCAATCCCAATTGCGCTATGTGTTCCATGACAGTTTTACAGGGCTAAATGGAACTGAAGTCCACAATCCTCGTGTTTTGATCTACGAGGTTGGAAAGCGTCTGCCAGAACCCTACCTTGAAGCGCGGCTTGAAGGAGGAAACAGCAGCAACTTTAATGCTTCCAGTCCGGTGCGCATCACAGGATCAGGATTCTTGATTGACTCGTACGTAAACGTCTACCACGGTCGCAACCTGCTGCAAAAGATACCAACTGACCAAGCTGGCTCGTTTGACGCCCTAGTCAGGGTCCCAAGCGGCCTCTTATGCCAAGAAAGACTAGTTGTCTTTGACGAAGGGGGAAATAGACTTCCCGTTCGGCTAGAGGGATGCATGAAGAGATAGAACTACGATCCATCATCTGCTAGTCATCATCTCCATATTCTCTTCCTCGTCTCCGTCCTCCTGTACAGTAAAAATCGTGATAGGATCCGAACTTGTAACAACCGCATTCACCGTCAGAGTATTCTGTCTGAGGGGTCAGCCGGCCTTCCTCAGCGCGAAGAACAGCAGCACAATATACTACAATGCAAACCAGAGTAAGGGCATGATTAAAATTACTTATCTACCAGATACAGATTGCAGAGAATCTTATCTACTCGTACAGAAAAGAACAAGAAAGAACTTTCGCTGGAAATCCTTAATTAGTGCCATAAACCTCTCGCTGGCATGCAGTATGCAATGACGATACTGAGTCTATTATCAAGCAAGCTGCTCCTTTTGCTATTGCCATTATTTTATTTTGTTGAATATGAACAGCTGAATATAGACGACAAGATGTTGTTGTGTCATGACACAGAGATCGCATAGGCCTCTTTTGCTTGTGTTTGCGATTTTGTTTACAATATTATTCTGCTACGTATGTCCAGCGCTGATGCAGCAAGAGGATACAATAATGGCAGCAGCTGGAGATGCCGCCGCAGCAGCGTCGGATAGGATAGCAAATCGCAATCCGCAGTACCTTGTGTTGAATGCGTCCAATTTTGTGGATGTAAAAAGCAATGGTTCATTGCAGCTAGCAAAGTTCAGCATAGCAGCCTGGTTCAGGACATCTGAAGACTACCACCATGGATCAGACACAAATCACCACTTTATCGTCAACAAGGGCGGGTCCGGCCAAGAGAGGCCGGGGTACAACATGAACTATGGAATATGGATTGACAACAAGGAAAGGTTGAAGGGAGGGTTTGAATCTCTAACAGGCGAAGACAATTTCGTAGTATCGCCAGCTTCATACAATGACGGCAAATGGCACTATGCTGTTTTGACTTTTGATGGAAGGACAATCAACCTTTACGTTGATGGAACGAAAGTGGTTAGCAAATCTACAACTGCAACGCCTGACTATACCGGCATCCAGCCAGTGAGCATAGGCGTAAACTCGCTGACAATAAATGGATTCTTTATCGGGGGCGTAGACGAGGTCAGGATATGGAATAGAGCGCTATCTGATCAGGAAGTTAAGGATCAGCATAGTAGTAGTAACTCTGGCTCTGGTAACTTTGCAGGAGATGGAGATAATAATTTCGCAAAGGAAATTCCTACGGATCTCCCTTTGAGTTACCAGCGCAGTAACTCTGCTGCTTTTGATGCACGGGGACTGGTGCTTTATCTGTCGTTTAATTCTTAATAATCGCAAATGTATCTATTATCGACCCGTCATTGGCATAAAATGTTGCTTCAAGCGTACTTGCGTTATTGCCATCTTCACTATTGTCGTCAGCTTGCACACTGCCATCTTCACTATTGCCTTCTCCACCATTCTTTATTTCTATGTCTAGAAAGCCGTATCCTTCGTACTGCTTTTGAATATAGGAATTCATTCCCTGAAACTCGTGTATGCTCTTCCCTCCCGTCCCCACAGTGGCGAATATCTGCCCCTCCGGATCGACATAAGTCTGCCTGCCTGTGCTTGCGGATATTGGAGAATCCGATTCCTCGCCATCGAACACTATTGGGGCCGATCTCTCATAGTTGTGTATGTGCCCCTGCAGCACAAGATCCACGCCATGTTCTTCAAACATTTCGTGGTACGTTTCCGCCACTCCGGACGATGTGGCAGAGGCGCTAGGCGAAGCGTACATCAGTCTGTGGTACATCACAATGATCCAATCCACATTTGGATCCGAAGATGCCTCTGAAAGGCTGCGCTCTACAAAATCAAACTGCTCAGAACCCTCTTCATCTGGGACTTCGCTGGCCATGACTAGGACAAATACATTTCCATACCTGTACGTATAGTATTGCTCTGAAAGACCGAATCTATTCATGTATTCGTCCACATTTCCACGTGGCTCAACATCTTCGTTTCCTATTGCAGTTATCATTTTGTCAATTATTGGATCTACTGTCTCAAACCAGCAATCAGCAGGGACTTCATAAGCGTTATCGCCAAGACCAAGTACTACCTCAGGGCTCTTGCTGATTATATTATTCACGGTATCTTCTGTCGCCGAGTCACAGCCCCAGTCCCCCACTGCTGCGATGTTAAAATCTGCTGGCCCGGTGCTGCCATTTGCAGCTGAAGCAGCAGTAGACTGTGCATATGCAGCAGTAGTAGCAGCAGGAGGATGCATCGCCAGAAATGCGCCGAGAATAACACCAATAGTGACAACAACAATAATAGTCGGGAATCTTGCTGCTGCCGCAGCAATTATTGCAAATTTCATTAATGCATGAATGAAGTATTCAAAGAATAAAAGAAGTACCGTAGCCGAACATCGTTCTACACTCTAGAATATTATTCATTGTTATTATTATTAAGCACACATAAAATACAACTTCTAGTGAACCCTTTCCTTTATAGCTCCTTTATTCTTGCCACCGATGTCGTCATAATATCTAAGCATGAGCTCTTTGTAGTGTTTTTCGCATACAAAGCAAGGCATGATGCTATCAGAATAATCATTGTAAACAGCAATTGGGTTCATGCCAATATCAATGCATCCAACTATTGCGCAATGGTCAGATGCAAAAGATGCTGCCGCGTCACTAGGCGAATCCTTCTTGTGCACTGTTCTCGTTGCCATTATGTACCCGTTACGCATTGGCTATCTATCAAGGTTTTCTATATAGTTACCATAACGACATGTTTGATACTAGAAAATCGTGAACTGTCATCATAGAATCTTTTATCGGTAGATTAATAAAAAGAACTTTTTAAGTAAATCTGTCGAAAATTTGTGCGACAGCAGAGAAGGTCCAGAATCTTGTGCCATTAGGGGGCAGGATTCTGGCTTCGTCAGCAATCGCGCTGCTTATTGCAGCGGTTGCTTTGAACGGGATTATTGAGTTGCCTGTAAAGCAAGAAGCCTTTGCGGCTGCACCCGATTGATTTCAACATCGGGGCAGCGGGCGACTGGGGCAAGGAATCCTAGACGAGAAATACTGCAAGGAACATGGCTGACCATGGAGCCGAATTGACTCTCCTGTTCTGGGACCTAGCATATGAAGAAGGCAGTTCAGGCATTAACGACTGGTACAACAACTACACAGGCCGATCAAGAACATTGCAAAGGCAAGCCAAGGTAACCATGACGAAGGGTCTGGGACAGATCTATATCCTAGGCTTTTCAACGACCCTAATAACCAATGGCTGTATTCGATGAAGCACCAGAATGTCTTCATCCTCTCCCTCAATACCCAGGCGGACATGGGTACAGGTTCGTCACAGTACAATCTTCCGCGGCAAAAGCTCGCAGCTGCAAAAAATCAGGAACCGACGATGACTGGAAAATAGTATATATTATTCTTCCACAAGCCGATATACATATCTACTACAAACCACGGACCAGAATCTGTGCCATGCAGAGGAACTTCCACCCACTGTTTGACCAATATGGAGTGGATCTGGTACTATATGGCCACAACCACAACTACATGAGGACATATACCCTCTAAAGCACAACAACTCTTCGGCGATTGACAGGCCCACAATGACCTCGACAACCCGCCGATATTCATATAGGTTGGAGCTGGAGGCCGTGGACTCTTATGGATTCTCGATGGCAGGAATAGCTACGTTGCAGAGCAGTTCGATAAGGCGCATGGCTACCTGGACATAAGCGTGACAGGTTACGGCCAAACATTGAAGGGCGCCTTTTATTCCAACAGCGGCTCAACAAGAGACAGTTTCATAATAAAGAAAACACAGGACCCTGTTCCAGAGTCAACCGAGAAAGACCTCTTTTCACTGACAGTAAACCCGGCTACGCTCTCGATACAAGCTGGAAACACACCGACTTCCACAATACAAGTAGCACCACTTAATGGGTTCAACTCGCCAATTACGCTGGGCAACAGATGCTGCACACCTAATCATAAACTTGAGACCGTCAGATTCATGGGATGACACAACGGTGCAGGCGCCTTCTGCAATCCAAGTAAGGAACCAGATTTGGGTCTACTACTACTACTATTCGGGAAATGATGGAACTGCGTTCAGAGTGGGCAGGGCTATAGCTAATCTGTCTTGATCGGAACCATAACCAACCGTCATCATCATCATCTGCTGCTGCAGATGACGTGAGACATCTTCTTTTTTGTTTCTTCTTTTCATACATTTCAGTAAAAATTAATGAAAGATGTTTGCTCGGATATAGAGTGCATTCATTAGTTACTTAGCGTATAATCGTTACAACTGCTAAAATAAGGCTCGCAGGTTATACCCTTCGAGCGATGAATGGAAAAAAACAGACAGCCATTTTGTTAATTTGTTTGGGATTAATAATCTCTGCTGCTGCTGCTGCTGCTGCTGTTTTGCCATTAGCAATAATAGCGGCAGCAACGGTGTCGCCTTTCACTCCATTTTCGCAGGTTCCCGGCAAGAATGATCCAGCGGAAAACAGAGCTTCTTTTGACGTTCGTCCATCTCCGGACGCTACTACTATTATTATGCCGGTGTCAACAAATGCTTCAAACAACAGCACGACTGAAAGCAGCAATACTATTGTTTCCACTGATTCAAGCAGGCGGATCATCATGCGCGAGAGCTTCAGGACAGAATATACCCTAGATAACGACAGCATAAACAACAAGACGCTTCACGCAACAATTGCAAAGGGAGCAAGAGATCAGCTCAGTGATGCAGTGCACACGATAGCGAGCAATTCAGCTACAGTAAACGCAACAGGCACTATAAGAAATCTTCTTACAGACACTACCGCACAGTTGTATGGCATGGAGATAATAGAGGACGTAGCAAGATCTCAGATCGAGAGCGCGCTGCTCATACTATCAAACGGCGGCAACCAAATAGCAACGACAACAGGAATGACGACCACTGGATCACAGTTGACACTGGAAACAGAGACGGAATTGACGTGCGAATACATGAATCGTTCGTACGCAGAATGCGAAATTACAATGAACATTGGATGACAATTCTTGCGAACCCAATAATGCGCAGGGGTCGGCTGCATCTGATCTTAGTCTTGGCCTTATTAAGGTGGCGGATTAAGCAGCAGTGTTTATGTAACTACGCTCATCAATTCAGCTGAGCTTACAAACGTAAATTATAGCTCGTGTGTAGCGCACATACATATGTGTCGTCAATGAGTATCCCTGCGTTATTTACTAACACACCTTTTTCTAGAACCAAGTCCGACGAAATCGGTGGGCGGTATTCCTTGAAGAAAGTATTAGCAGTACTATAGATTATTAGGTACGCAGGATTCACTGCAACTATTAAGTTTATTGTATAACATCATAGGATGATTCATAACACTACTATTACCACCATCACAGGCAGTAGCATTATTTCATTGGTCTGTGTTGCAGTCTTGGCGCTGCTAATGGCGATGATGATTATTATTATTGCGAGTCTCACGCCTTTGCAGGCATTGGCACAAAGTGATGCTACTACTACTAATAGTAGTAGTAGTCAGGCAGCTAATAATAATAATTTTTCTTTCACTACTGCCACCACAATGATAACAAATACGACGAATTCGTCCACTGTCTTTGAAGAACGGCAACAGAACGATAGTGTGGATCTTACATTTAGAGATCTATTTGCGAGAGTCAACAGTTCTGTAGTGCAGATCACTGCTTCTGGAGTCCCGAATTATTCTTTGCCTACACCCCCTCCTGATGGCGATGGAACTGCTATTGGTTCAGGATTTGTTATTGATAGAGAAGGTCATGTTGCAACAAATGACCATGTTATTGCCAATGCACGAAATGTTTCAGTAGCATTTTCTGATGGTTCAGTTTATACAGCTAAAGTGATTGGTTCGGATC
>DATCWI010000090.1:0-3145 GCA_036566425.1 Nitrososphaera sp. | reverse complement strand
TTCCATTATATCTGAGCATCCAATCGATGTTGAAAGGTTGCTAGCAAGCGTCAAGGATGACTCTGCGGGTGCAACTGTTCTCTTTTTGGGCACAGTCAGAGACCATAACAATGGCTACGCGCATGCTATAACTGCAATTTATTATGAGGCATACATCAGGATGGCAGAAGAGGCCATGGCCAAAATTGAAATAGAAGCTGTCAAGAGATGGAATTTGAAAAAGTTTGCTGCCGTGCACAGAATTGGCAATTTAAAGGTAGGAGAGGTTAGCGTCGCTGTTGCCGCATCCTCTGGGCACCGAGCTGAAGCCTTTGAAGCAGCAAGGTGTGCTATCGACAGAATTAAGAAAGAAGTTCCGATATGGAAAAAAGAGATTATTGCAGGCCACAAAGGCGGAGGAGGAGTCTGGGCGGCGGGCACGCCACTGATGGGGCCCGGCGGCGAGAGGAGTTGAGAGACAAAAAACATGGAAGAAGGGAGCGGCGGTAGCGGCGGGATGTTCGATGTTGGAAACAAGCCAGATACGCTCAGAATTGCAACCGCACGAGCAGTGGTTAAAGTAAGCCCTGAAACAATAATTTTGATCAAGGAAGGAAAGTCTCCAAAGGGAAACATAGTGGACGCAGCGAGAATCTCTGCGACGATGGGAGCCAAGCGCACCTGGGATTTACTGCCTTATTGCCATCCTATACCAATAGATCACATCAAGGTCGATGTTTTGATCGAAACAGAAACTATAGAGGTAGAAGTTGAGGTAAAAACTACCTGGAAGACAGGCGTGGAGATGGAGTCGCTAACCGGCGCGACTATTGCAGCGCTTACAATCTATGACATGCTAAAGCCGGTGGATGATACGCTAGCGATAGAATCAGCCAGGCTTTTGGCAAAGAGTGGAGGAATGAAAGACTTTTTCAACGAAGAAAAGAAGTACGACAACAACGACCAGCTTAAGAAGAAGTCATCGGAGGCAGTTGTAATAGTCGTAAGCGATTCAGTGTCAAAAGGAGAGCGATCGGACAGATCAGGCAACCTTGCAGTTGAAAGGCTAAAGAGTAGCGGATTTGAAGTCGTAGACTACAAAGTAATTGCTGATGATGCAAGCCAAATAGAATCTTCGTTAAAAACCGCATGTGACAAATTAAAAGTGGACCTTATAGTGACATGTGGAGGTACAGGCCTTGGACCACGCGACATCACTCCTGAAGCGACTGAGAGGGTCTTGGAAAAGAGAGTAGCAGGAATTTCTGAAGCACTGCGCGTATACGGGCAAAGGAGGACGCCCTTATCTATGCTATCTAGAGGAACCGCTGGCGTTCGGGGCAAAACAGTCATCGTGAATCTCCCAGGAAGTGTAAAGGCAGTGTCAGAGTCACTTGACGCGCTCATTCCAGGCATATTGCACGCATCAAAGATGCTTAGAGGTCATGGGCATTAGCGACGGAATTACCGCCCTTGTTTATGTTGCACCGTTGTTCTTTGCAATAAGTTTCATTTATTCAAGTGTTGGATTTGGTGGCGGCAGCAGTTATATCGCCATTCTTGTGCTTCTTGGAATAAGCCTATTTGCTGTTCCGCCGATAGCGCAGATTCTTAACATAATAGTAGCTGGCGTCGCAATGATAAGTTTTGCAAATGCTAAACACCTTTCACTAAAATTCTCACTGCCATTCTTGTCGTCTGTACCTTTTGCATTTTTCGCTGGATCAATTGTTCTTCCAGAGCAGCACCTCGCCCTAGTCTTTGTCCTAGCACTATTTGCCGCATCAGCCGCTCTGCTTCTCTCCGGAATAAAGGGCAGCAGAAGGCTTAAAAAATCGCAAGAAAACACCACAGAGGCTAAGGGATCGACGCTATGGGATACTCGGAAACTAATATTAATTGGAATTCCAACTGGAGCTGTCTTGGGGATAGTTGCTGGACTTGTAGGCATAGGAGGCGGGATATGGCTCTCACCTTTGCTGATCCTTACTGGAATGGCCGATCCAAAACGCGCTGCCGCAACTTCCAGTGTCTTTATAGTGGCAAACTCTGTTAGTGGGTTTCTTGGACAATCGGTAAGCAAACCCATCGACTTTGCATTTCTGTTGCCTCTGGCATTGGTGGTGCTGGCAGGTGGGCTGATTGGGTCTAGGTTAGGTGCAATAAGATTTGATCATGAAAAAATCCGGATCATAGTTGGCGCAATAGTCGCCGTGGCAGGAGTTAACCTCATGTTCAAATTCTTGTTTGCTTGATTGTAAAAAAATACATAATGCAAAAATAACCTTTTTCGATCATGCTACTACATTTTCCTCTACTGAATGATAGCCCGTCGCTCCACTTGGAAAGTTGTCTCTAATTTCTGCAGTTTGCACATTTCCAGCTTTATCTGTTGCCCTGACAACTATGTTGTATTTTCCCGGGTTTTGTGGAATCCATTCCAGAGCCCAAAGAACCCAAGAGTTACTAGAAAGCGGGTCTTTGATGGTTGAAGTCTGCCAAGTGTTTCCCCCGTCTGTGCTGACTTCTACCTTTGATATTCCTCTATCGCCAGCGAAAGCTATACCTGCTATTGGGCTTTTGTTTCCTACGGTCGCGACATTGGTAGTAGACAGTTCTTCAACAAGCCTGTTTTGTAGTGTGTCTCCAGGGATGGCGATTTTTGAGTGCGTTTGATATTTGGCAGCGTTTGCCCAGCCTCTTCTCTGCCAAAATCCCTCGTAGATCTTGTCCACGAGTTCGATGTCAGTTATCCATTTTGCGTTCATCATCCCATACAATCCCGGGACAATTGCTCTTACAGGAAATCCGTGCTCTGCGGGTAATGGAGTTCCGTTCATCTCGTATGCGAGTATGGTTCCATCCATTAGTCCCCTGTCAAGGGGTATTCCAACATCGTAACCGTCATAGCACCTAAACACAACGTAAATCGCTTCAGGCAACACCTGAGCTTTTTCAAGTATGCTTTTCAGTGGGACACCCTTCCAATGTGCGGTGCTAATGAGATCGCCGTCAATCTTGTCGCTGATGCATTCCAGCGTGGCGTATTCGCTGATAGAAGGCATGGACTTTAGCTCATCATAAGTAAACTGCATCGGACCGTTCTTCACAAGACCTCGTACATTGAGCCTCCAAGTATTTGCGTCTACAGATGGTACGATGATGT
>DATCWI010000057.1:0-9132 GCA_036566425.1 Nitrososphaera sp. | reverse complement strand
AATGAGGGATAGTCCTGACAGCAATAGTGCTGCAGTAATTATGGCACCTACTACAGGGCTAGCATGTGCTGCTTTGGTTCTATCTTTGCTGTGATTTATTATATTATTTGAATTCATTACAGTCGTTGAAATAATAAATATAAAACTTAACTGTTTCTGTATAATCAGAATAGTAGTGTAATTAACAGTAAGTTTTGTTATCGAGATAAAATATGATCTGTAAATAACCCAAAAATTCACAAGGACTGAACGACCATCATCTGCTTAGATGTAACAAAAGCACTGAGGAGGTGCCTCGATTGTCGTATTATCAATTAAGGTCAAAATCGTCATCCATATGGCTTTACTAAAAATTCAATAAACACTGTCTTCTAAAAGAAAATCATGGAGAAAATCACGGATCTTAACAAGCTTTGTGAGCAGGTGTTCACATTGAACGATGACATAAGGTATGCGGGTGTAATTGACAGTACTGGCACTCAGATTGCAGGCGGCATGCGCAAGGGTATTGACTCAATAGTAAGCGAAACGGATGAAGAATTATATCTTACGCAGACTGCATTGCGCAAGTCAATGAGGGAACGGTTCGATGCATCTATGGGAGGGGCAAGATTTGCTTATGTGGAACGCGAAAAGATGTCCGTACTTACATTTTACATGGCTGATAAAATATTACTTCTCACACTTGAGCCAAATGTCGACTCACATACAGCAATAGATATTGCAGATGATACCCTTGAGCTATTAAACGGCAAGTCATCGGTATAACTTAAGCAAAATCTTACCAGCATGCATGCCTGCCTCCATCTTCTTTTGTGCTTCTTTTGCATCTTGCAGCGAAAAAACGGAATCTATGACAGGTTGGATCTTTTTTCTCATCATGAAATTTATCAACTCTTGCAATTGTGCTCGAGTGCCTAATAGAGATCCGACCATAACTATCTGCTTAGTGTAGAATGTCCGAATAGGCACTGTGGCCTCATTCCCCGACGTCATGCCACATACTGCCATTCTGCCTCCCTGCCTAAGTGCGGCAATGCTGGTAGCCCAGGTTTCTGCTCCTACATGATCAACTACAATATCAACACCAGCGGGAACAATTTTCTTTACCTCATTTGTAATATCTTGCCTTGTTCTGTCGATGATATGATGTGCGCCTACCTTTTTAGCAAAATCATGTTTCAAATTGCCAGAGACGGTTGTTATTACTGTTGCACCAAGTGCATTTGCAAGCTGGATAGTTGCCATTCCCACTCCACTTGACGCCCCATAAACAAGGATCTTTTTCTTTCTACTGGCACCATTTGTTTGCAGCATATTCCAAGCTGTAAGGTATGATACCGCCAGAGTAGCTGCCGTCTCATCCTTTAGTCCATCAGGTAACCTGATGATATTTTTTTTAGGCACTGCTATGCGTTCGGCATAGCCTCCATTATAGTCACTAAAGCCCCCAATGATGGCAAAATGGTTGCAGAGGTTCTCGCGCTTGTTGTTATCGTCGTCGGGATTGTTTTTTCTTCCTTTTTCTTCTCTTCTTCTTGTTGTTGATGTGTTATTGTAACTACCTGTACAGTACTGGCACTTGCCGCAGAAAACACCAGGGTAAATCATTACTCTCTTTCCATTGTTAATAGTAGTTCCAACGATATCACATCCACAGATATGGGGTAGTCTGATCTTTTTACCCACGGCTGCTCCTATTCCCTGTCTTGTCCAGATGTCAAGATGATTTATGCCGCAGTATTTGATATCAATGATAACCTCATCCTTGCCCGCTACAGGATCTGGGAAATCTTCTCGGTACCGCAGCACATCCACAGACCCATGTTCAAAAAATGAAACGGCTTTCATAATGTTATCTTGCGGTCAGGTTGTGCATTGACCTTAAATCTTGCCCAAATTGCTCCAGCTCTAGTGGTACAAGTATGTCTATTGGATCTTTGAGTGATAGCGGCTTTCCAGTTTCTTTTGAGATCGTCTCTTTCTTTTTGTTCCATATCATAGAATTGAAGTCGATTATGGCCTTGGTGTATTTTGTCATTTCAGCATTTTCTTGCACTTCTTCTTTCATCTGTTCATTTCGGAACATTGCTTGTCTGTGGATGGTAGATTCACTTGAGTACATCTTTGTCCAAAGCTCCTCTACAATAAATGGCATTATAGGGGCAATCAGGGACAGGATCGTAGAAAAGCACTTATGTAATGTATAGAGTGCAGATCTTCGGCCATCATACTCCTCATTTTTGTTATTGTCATTGTCATCATTGTTGTTGTTAATTGTGGTATATGCTCGCCCTTTGACCATTTCGATATAGTGAGCAGCAAAGAGATGCCAAGTAAAATCTCTAACTGCGTTTGCTGGAATGAAAAAGTTGTACTCGTCATAGCCCTGTTTACACTCTTTGACAAGCTGGTCAAGCTCTGACAGTATCCACCTGTCTGATGGTTCTAGATGTTGTGGCGCATGTTTTTCATCTATCACTTCAAATGATGATAGGAACCTGCCTATATTCCACAGCTTTGAGAGAAATTTTTGTGCGCCTGCAATCCTTTGTTCTGAACAGCGAAAGTCATAGCCAAGGTTGGCCTCACTTGCCGACCAGAAGCGAAATGTATCAGCTCCGTATTTTTGTATCACAGGAAAAGGATCAATAACATTTCCTTTGCTTTTGCTCATCTTTTCTCCTTTTTCATCGACACCGTAACCCATTATCCATGCTTCGTGCCAAGGTATCTTGCCTGTCAGCTGCACACACCGCAGCATCGTGTAATGAAGCCAGGTGCGAATGATGTCTTTTGCCTGTGGGCGAATCGCAGTAGGGTAAGCATAATCGAACATCTTCTTGTCCTTACCAAACTTGGTCACATAAAGTGGACTGATACTTGAATCCATCCATGTGTCAAATGTTCTATCTTCACCGATGAACCCTGAATCGCCGCTACCGCACTTTTGGCATTTTTCAAAAGGTGGCTTATCTCTCCAGGGCCTATAGTATTTTCCATCTGAGTGAGGCAGATTTGGAGCCTTGCAAGCATTGCAATACCAAATCGGGATTTCAGTTCCATAGAATCGGCGCCTTGACACTGGCCAATCAATGTTGATTGAGTCAAGCCACTTGAGCAGAATCTGGCGGTGCATGTCAGGATGGAATTTCAACTTAAAAGCAAGCTCCTTTAACTGTGGCACAAATTCAATCTGCTTCACGTAATAGTCATGTAGTGGAATAATCTCTATCGGAGTCTTACTTCGCTCGCAAAGTGGAGTCCTATGGGTGATGTTTTCTTCCTTTTCCATCAAGCCGGCATTCTTCAAGTCTTCTATAATTTTGATTCTTGCTTGATTCACTCGAAGGCCGGCATACTTTTGCCCTGCCACTTCTGTCGTAAATCCATTCTCGTTTAGTGCAACTATTTCCTTAAGGCCTAACTCACGAAAGAGCTGAACGTCGTTTTGGTCTCCATAGCTGCATACCATCACAGCGCCGGAACCAAATTCTGGCTTGGCTGAATGGTGCGGTACTATTGAAACCTCTCTATTAAATAATGGCAAAATTACACGCGAGCCCAGCAGGTGCTTGTAACGATCATCTTCAGGGTTGACTATTACTGCCTGGCATGCAAAAAGCAGTTCGGGTCTTGTTGAGGCAACAATAATGGCAGTACTATCGTTATTATTTTTCTTCTTCTCCGCTTCATCCTCCTCCCCCTTTACCTTGAACTTCATGTAGACTAGTTTTGTAGGGATCTCACTGTAAACAATCTCGGCGTCAGCTATTGTTGTCCCGCAATCAGGGCAATAATTGTTGGGTCTGTTAGCAAGATATACAAGTCCACGTTTCCATAGTTCGAGGAATGTTGCCTGAGTTAATGCACGGTATTCATCAGAATCTGTTCGATAGTATTCCTTGAAATTTCCTGACAGTCCCATTCTTTTCATTATCTGAATCATTTCTGCTTCCAAGTCGTCAAGGGCAACTTTGCAAAGATCGAGAAACTTTTGCCTATCCATTTGGCGCATACGCACCTTATACTTTTTTTCAGTATAGATCTCCACAGGCAGACCGTTTCTGTCGATGCCAATTGGAAACAGCACATTTTTGCCATTCATTCTAGCAACTCTTGCTATCATATCAATTTGAGCATAATGTGCAGCGGCACCGATATGCCAAGGGCGCCCTGAAGGATATGGCGGGGGAGTATCGATAACAAACGCCGGCTTGCTCTCATCATCTACTGAGAAAAGGTAAATGTCTTTCTCCTCCCATCTCTTGAGGATTGCTTTTTCTATAATTTCAGGGTTCCAAGAGGTTGACTGGATTTTTGGCTCCATTGCGCTCAGCTCTGGTTCTGTCCTCTGTCTGGCGGTATTATTAATTATTATTATTCTTACTATTAGAAAAGATACTTATGCTATATCTTCTCGTCTTCTGCTAGTGTTTGTAAACCTCGTTTTTCGAAGATAATATTAAAAGTAACTCCCACGCATGCTTTCCTGCATAATAATGAAATTCGCAGACTGGTTCCCCTACTATCAGGGAATCCGTGCAGATTTTGGATATAGTACTGAAAAGGATCAGGAAGCTGCAAAAATTTTGTCTAAAATGATAAAAAAGAAGGCACTCGACCCAAAGGTTCTCCAGCGTAAGATCAAGGGTAAGAATGTCATTGTGGTGGGAGCTGGCCCAAGCTTGGAGGATGAGAGAGTGGTAAAATATATCAAGAAAAATAAGAAATTTGTAAAGATAGCAGCAGATAGTGCCGTACAGTTTTTGATTGAAAATAAGATCAGGCCAGATATTGTAGTTACTGACCTTGATGGCAACTCCAAATTTCTTCAAAAGGCAGAAAAAAATGGCGCCATAATAGTAGTTCATGCCCATGGGGACAATACTGACATAATCAAAAAACTTGTTCCAAAATTCAGAAAGCTGGTTGGGTCCACGCAGGTTGCTCCAGTTGAAAATGTCCACAATTTTGGAGGGTTTACAGATGGTGACAGAAGTGTGTTTTTGGCAGAAGAGTTTGGAGCTAAGAAGATTGTACTTGTAGGCATGGACTTTGGCAACAACATAGGCAAGTATTCAAAAGAAAAGGTCAAGGACCCTGAGCTCAAGAAGCAAAAGATGCAGGCTGGCAAGCGACTGCTTGAAATGCTAGCAAGACAAACTCGCTCTCAGCTTGTTGACACGGCGCATAAACCCATCAAAGGATTTTCACCACTTACCATCTAATAATACGAATAATACCAATAATACTCTAATAACAATAAAACACCAATCACCTCATGAATATTGGGCGCAGACAGGTAAAGAGTATCGTCGGCATGGCCTTTGCTGTGCTAGGAGGAGTGGCGTGGTTCTACCAGTTATACATTCCTGCAGCCATGCTATGGGGTGCAGCAATGGTGATTGTGTTTACTTTAAATAAGCGTAGAAAAGAGGGGCAACGGCGATAAAACTATTATAGCTTTTATGCAGTAGGATGGCTTACCAATGTCGTCAGGTTACTCGGAGGAAGACATCAGACGCGCTGCAGAGATTCGCGAGTGGCTCATCAAGGAGATATCCGATAGGCAAGAAGAAGTTGAGCGATTACGCACGACTCTGTCAATCATAGACAACCTGCTCAAGCAGGGTAGTTTTAGAGCTGCTGCAAACCTTGGATTTGCTGAGGCAGAGACTCCTACTCAAGCTGGATCCGCTATAACAGAGGCAACAACAACAGCAGCAGCTCAAGTCCAACAGCAGACTCACTCGACAGCAGCGCAACCGCCTGCAGCAAAAAGCCAGCAACAACAACAGCAAGCGGGTGCAGCCGCCACACCCACGTTGAGGGCAACGGCGGATAATGGTGTTAGTAGTAGTGGTGGCGATGATAACCGCAATATCAAGCCACTCAAGCGCGCCAAGGACGACTTTTTGCTAGCAAATGCGGAAATATCACAGGATACCGTTGTCATTGTTCCCGTGTCTGGTATCAACCTCAATGTCAATACTCCTCCATTCAAGTCATTCTTTTTGAACAGGATTTTAGAGGGTATGAAGAGCAAAGACGCAGAGAAGGTGAGTCAAGGAGCACTGAGAGAATCAGACGCACTCAATTACAGGGTTGAAGAAGACGACGACAGCGGTGGTGGTAGCAGCGGGATAATCAAGCGAATTGTGATAAATAAGTACCGCGAGAAGGAGCGACTGCAAGAGATATTCAATACCTCTGCATGGGTGTTTACACGTATGCTGGAAAAGAGCGGCAAATAGCTAGAGCGAGAAGGATATGTGTAGAGAGATATCCAGAAATCTATAGAGATGCAGCGAAGATATGGATAAATTAGTAGTTCTAGATTTTGGGTCTCAATATAGCCATCTGATTTGTCGGCGGATTCGCGAGGCAAACGTCTACTGCGAATTATTACCATACAATACACCTGTCAAAGTCATCAAAGAGATTGATCCTAAAGGGATAATATTTTCTGGGGGTCCCGCTAGCGTTTATGCTCAGAATGCTCCAAAGCCAGATGAAGAAATTTTCAAGATGGGCAAACCCTTGCTTGGCATATGCTATGGTCATCAGGTATTAGTTGATACTTTTGGCGGCAAGGTCAAGCGCAGTAACAGCAGAGAGTACGGTAGGTCTGTGCTCATAATTGAGGGAGAAGGAGAAGAAAGCACATCCGACCTGTTCAAGGGCCTAGATCAGGGAATTATGAACTGTTGGATGAGCCATGCAGATGCTGCAGAAAAATTACCAGAGGGCTTTAAGGTATTGGCCCGTACTGAGAATTCATTCTCAGCTGCTATTGGCAACCCAGACAAAAAATTCTATGGGATTCAATTCCATCCAGAGGTCGTTCACACTGAAAAGGGCACTCAAATCCTGAAGAACTTTGCACAGACTATAAGTGGAGCCAAGCCTGAATGGGATATTGAGAGTTTTATTGAGTCTACAATCAGGGATATCCGTAAGCAAGTGGGTAAAGAAAAGGTCCTTGCTGCAGTAAGTGGAGGAATTGACTCAACTACTGTTGCGGCATTGATGCACAAAGCTATTGGCGACCAACTTAGCTGCGTTTTCATCAACCACGGTCTCCTGCGCCAAGACGAGGAAAAGGATGTGGTCAGGCTCTTCAAGGATCACCTTGGCATCAATGTCATTTATGTTGATGCCGAGAAGCAGTTCCTTGAGAAATTAAAAGGTGTAAGTGATCCAGAGGAAAAGCGCAAGATAATAGGTGAAGAATTTGCCAATGTTTTTGCTGCTGTTGTGAAAAAAAAGAAGAATGATGATGATGAAGGTGCTGGTGCTGAGTTGTTTCAATGGCTTGCGCAGGGTACGTTATATCCTGATGTAATTGAAAGTGGCGTGTCAAAAGGGCCAGCAGCCGTGATTAAAACACATCACAATGTTGGCGGCCTGCCAAAGTGGCTCAATCTCAAGGTAATCGAGCCATTGCGCTATTTGTATAAAGATGAAGTAAGAAAGGCAGCAAAGTTGCTTGGAGTGCCTGATGAACTGCTAAAAAGACACCCATTCCCTGGGCCGGGACTAGCTGTCAGGATAATTGGCGAAGTGACTCCAGAGAAGATTAGAATATGCAAGCATGCAAGCAAGATAGTAGAAGATGAGTTAAAATCAACTGTTGCTTTTGCTCCTAGTTCTGCTTCTGTTGCTTCTCCCGCAGTGGCTACGGCGGCTGATTCTAAGGATAATCCTGGCTGGTACGACAGAGTATGGCAGGCATATGCGGCAGTTGGAGACGACAGAGCTGTTGGAGTACTTGGAGATGAGCGTGTTTATGGACACATTGTGATCATAAGGATTGTCGAGTCTATGGATGCAATGACTGCAGATTGGTCACGCTTGCCCTATGAATTGATTGAGAAGATCAGCAATAGAATAACAAACGAAGTTGAAGGAGTAACCTGGGTCACATATGCAGTATCAAGTAAGCCACCAGCGACGATAGAACCGCAATAAATAGCTGCCAGAAGTGCTAATAGTATGTATACAGTAAATGCTATCTTTCCTTCCTTTGTTTACACATTATTATTCACCTTAATCAACTTCTAAAGCTCAGGATAACAAGATTTCAAGTATGCTTGCTTCATATATCGCAATTTATTGAGTAGGGGTGGACGGTATGTGCCCTACTATGATTTTTCTTCGAGCTAATGCCAATCCAAGAGCAACAGATGCCAGAGAAATCAGAGCGGCCGTAAGAAATATGAGATTGTACGCCTCCTGAGTGGGGAATTGCTCTCCTATTACTCCCTCTACAGTACCCTGGTACATCTGCTGGAACGTTGCAGCAATTGATGGTCCTATCGACATCCCAACTAGGTTGAGAAGCAGCGCCATTCCAAGTGCAATCCCAGTCATTTGTATTGGTGCTGACATGAGCACGACATTAAAGCCTCCTGTAATTGAAAGCGACAAACCTGCTGAAATTATAGTCAGGGAAACAGAAACCATGAATTCTGTTGAGTGGAACAGAAGCAAACTGAAGAATCCTATTGCGCTGATTATAGTTCCCAGTAATGTAAGTCGGGTATTGCCAACTTTATTCAAGATGAAACCAGACATAATAGTACCAATCAATAAAACGATCATAAATGGGAGTTGCACACTTGCGGTAACCACGGCATCTCCTCCAAAGCCTAGCGGTTGAGGGCTTCTTACCAGAATAGGTATTGTCTGGTATACCATGAACATGCAGAGAAAGACCATCATCAGAATGATAGTTGCAGGAAGGATCATTCTATGAGTCATTAATTTGAGATCAAGCAAAGGTGAACTTACTTTCTTTTCTATCACGATAAATACTGCCAAAGATACTGCTGCTACTGAGAAAAGCGTCGCAACCTGAAATCCTGTGTTGGCAATACTACTCTCCAAGAAGGAAATGCCAGCTAAAAACGAAATAATCGTAACAGCTAGGGCCAGTGTCCCTTTTACATCGACTGTCTGTGTATTGGTAGAAGAAGAATCCTTCTCTTTTCTGACTTCCTCTAGCCCTTGCCCTCCTTCCTCCACTTTCGCCTTCGCGGTTGATGGATCTCTGACGTGAATGAATTTCACGATCACCACACCAAGTATTACTGCTATAGGAAATATTGAGAAGAATGTGGCTTGCCA
>DATCWI010000014.1:0-20510 GCA_036566425.1 Nitrososphaera sp. | reverse complement strand
AGAATGGCCTTTCATGCACAATCTTGTTAAAACAGATAACCCTGAGACTAGCGAAATAGAAATTATTCCACGTTCTGATAACGTTGTATTCTATACCTTCGCCTTCGGCTAGAGCGCGTGGTATAATATTTCCCCCTACATTCTTTTTTGCAGTGACCCAATTTCATAAACTCCAAGCATCAAAGTGGCATTAGGTGAGAATGAGACGCCGCGGCTGTTTGCACAGTATGGTTTACTATTAACTTTTTTATTTCTTCTTTTCTAACTTATTTAAGATGCAAGAAATCCCAATTGGGCTACATGAAGGAGACCTTGCCCCAGACTTTGCAATGAGGGACGATCATGGTAACATAACCAGGTTGTCCGACCTCAAAGGAAAAAAAGATGTCGTAGTCTATTTCTACCCGGAGGATTTCACGCCTGGTTGTACTACACAAGCAGCTGAGTTTAGCCGGGATTATGAAAAATTCAAAGATGCATATATTGAGATCGTTGGTGTATCTCCCGACGACGAGGGCTCGCATGAAAAATTTCGCCAAAAAATGTGCATTCCGTATCCTCTTGTTGCTGATACAGACAAAGAAGTGTCAAAGAGCTATGGAGTTTATGGACTTAAGAAATTCATGGGAAGAGAATACATGGGAATCAATAGGTCGACCTTTATTATTGACAAGGAAGGCAGAATAGTCAAAATATTCAAAAAAGTTAGGCCCGCAGGACACAGTCAAGAAGTGTTTCAAGCCCTAAGAGGCTAAAGATACTCTAACAAATACTTAAATCATACATGTGAATATGGGTCGCTTCTATTAATAGGAAACAAGCCTCGACCCCTTCTCAGCTAGCTAATAAGCTCTTATTCTCAGAGTAATAGCGCGTTATTAGAAATTGCGGCGGTCTATGTAGGTTTAAATAAGTACTTTGCAACTTTTTTATTGCTTGGCATCTATAAAGACTATCTGCGACTGCCAATGTCACAAGAAATATGGAGATAGGTCGATATGCGGGAAATGCGTCGACAGGCATAAGGCATCACCTTACTATAACATTCTGAAAAAGTTTGACTAGAAAGAGGAGCGAAATATATATGCTCTTTTCATTTGAATCTACAAAGGATGTCACCGCTAGCAATGCTTCCCAAGCTACTTATAATGTGAAGTCAATACAACCAGATGATCATTTATCCTTTGAACCTTTAATTATTATAAGATCATAAAAATAGCGATTTGTATTTGCCGCTAGTCTGCACATCGTTCAAATAAAGGCTGTAGGAGATCTGTGTTGTGAAAGCTTTCACTATCGTGATAGCTGCAGTAATTGCAGGAGGGGTTGCATCTGTTTTACCTTCCATGTTCTATTATTCGAGTCAGTCCGATCGATTGCAATACACTATTGTCAGTGAAACTAGCGCTAGCAATTCGGTACCTGTCGTTTTTGAAAATGCAACTAACCTAACAAATAATCCAATGGACTCTGTCTATGGACAGGTAGCAGCATGGGATAACAATGTGTATATGCTCTGGCAAGATTCTGTACCGCCAGGATACACTAACTACGATATTTTTATTAAAACTAGCAATGATAACGGAACTACGTTTGGAACATCTGTGAATTTAAGCAACAATCCAGGATTTTCAGAGCATCCACAAATCGCAACTTATGGCAATGATGTTTATGCAATATGGGCTGATGACTCTTCTGGTAATAGAGAGGTTCTTTTCACAAGGAGCCAAGACAAAGGAAATAGTTTTGAGAGCATCAGCAACCTTAGCAACAATACATCAGACTCATTTAACCAAGAGATAGCTGTCTTTGGAGACAATGTTTATGTAGTTTGGCTAGACCGAGGAGAGAATGGTGATACAAATATTTTATTTAGGGCAAGCGCTGATGGAGGCGCAACATTTGGAAATATGGTAAACATAAGCAACAACGCCAACGAAGAAACCTTTCCGAAGGTAGCAGCACATGAGGGTAATGTATACATAGCTTGGAATGTGATTGATGACACATTAGTTGACATAGGTGACAGAGAAAATCAAGGACTCTTCTTTGTAACGAGTATGGATGGTGGAAACAATTTTGGTGACATCATGATACTCAACCAAGAAAATAACTTTGGTGAGCTGCAAATCGCTGCCTATAATGAGACTGTTTATGTGGTAGCTGGAGGACTTCACACAGTAAGTGCAAATAATCTATTCTTTGCAGCGAGCACAGATGCAGGAAGCAGCTTTTCAGAACCTGTAAATATTGACGAAAGTGACACATTTGTAAATCCCTTAAATGTAGAAGTTGGTGCTTATGACGATCAGTTTTCATATATTGCAGCACAGGTTTCTGTTTCTGGTAACGAAGAGATCCTCTTAATAGAGATGGATGGTAACGACTCAACACGAGTTATGAATTTGAGCAATAACCCAAAGATATCGGAGTGTCCTTCTATAGCCATGGCAGGAGATAATATCTACGTTGTCTGGGAAGACATGACCCCAGGAAATCATGAGATACTGTACGCAAAAGGCAGCAGAGCCTAGCAATCATACCAAACTGCTTTTAATCATGATGGATAGGATGAAGGTGAACTAATAATGTCGGAACGAACCCCAGAATCCTCAATAGACCCTGATGAACAATCATTGTCTAAAAGGGCTCGAGAAACTGGACTAACACTTAAAGAACTGGCTAATTCGATAGGAAGGAAAAGCAAAGCCGTCGCTAAGCAGAGTACAACTCAGCTAAAAGAGGCCGCCAAAGATGACGAAATTAAAGCAAAAGATGCCGCAGACATCCAGATGCTGGGAAGCTACATAGAAAGCATAATCAACATCTTTGAAGATACTATGGATAAAATAACGCTCCATCCTTCATATGATGAGCAGCAGAAAATGCTTGTTGGATTCAAAAAGATCCTCGAAGAAGAAGTTAATGTGATTGATGCAAGATTGAGTATGGCCAAACGGCTAAAGCACCTGGAACCTTCGCAGTCTTCTGAAACTCTGGAAGAGAGAATTGAAGAGAGAAAAAACACTAACATTGTCGATGCCGAATCCGTCAACCAACCCCTGCCACCTAGCGATGACACCAGAACAATGGCTGAAATGGTAGAAGATGATAGGGACAAGTTATAGTTTGATTGTTGGTTTGGTTTTTTTTCCTGAAATGACGACGGTGCCTAGAATCTAAATTACAATTTTTTTAGAAAACCAACAGATGAAGCCTTGGGATTAGAAATTGCAGCGCAGGAAGCAGTAGAGGAGCTTTCTTCAAAAGTTTGCAGGACAAATGAGGAGGAATAAAAGGGAAACTACAAGAAGGAATGAAAAGTGACGCTGCGGGCCTTCGGAAAAAGAATGAAAAATAATGCAGAGGGTTTCGGGATCAGAGAGTCTAGGCCAGGAGATCATGTGATATAACATGCTGAAGAAGCGTCGCAAAAGGTATCACAAATGATGCAAATGTATCTGGGGGGGAGAAGATCCTGATATATCAGATGCATAAGAGTTCTTATGTCTTGCGGAAGAAGTGGAAGTAACACATTATGAAGTGCTAAGCGATCCCCAAGGAATTCAAAGAAAAAAAATAGCTGCAGAAATCAGATCGATTTTAAAGAAAGAAAAAGATCACCTATAGTTATGCATACAACTTGCGAATGAAAGTAGCATCAGAAGTTAAAACAAAGAGCTGTAGGAACCTGCCTCTTTTTCTTTACGATTTTCGAAGATACAGAGAGTTGTGTCAATGTTACTCCGTTGTTTTTGTACGATCCGCACCCTTTCCTTGTCTCTTTTCCTTATGATCCATTGCTTTTGAATCTTGTTCTAAAGTGTCTGCGGGGAGACCTGGATCTTCGCCAATCTGTGGTAATACGGCATCATCATCTTTGTCGATTTCTTCGGCTTCGTTCGAATGAGTTTCCGAACTGCTCATATGTATTAACTAATGCGACAGCATGATATTTAATTGGCAGTTACAACATGCAAATCCACCGACCCCTACATAAAAGTGTGGAGGTCTATCGATCCTCCATGCGCGCATGCATATAGATGTATTAGAAATCAAGGAAGATATAAAAAAACATATACGAGGCTTTCGATACCGTGACAGCCCTTTAATAGAACTCTGAATTTTCGTCGTGTTCCTGTGTGTACTCTATTTTGATAGTCTAGAAGAATTGTTTTATCACAGACGCGTTCAGGTTTTTTGACCCTTTTCACCTTTTTTCCAAATCTGGATCTGTCCACCATATACTTCATTATCATACACAAATGAAGGAACCTGTGAATAGTAACCCTCACGCCCTGAGCTGAATGTTTTTGGAGCTAATGGGATTTCATGCTCGTTCCCGTCTGGCATCCTAATGGTCGCGTAGGCAATTTTGCTTTTCGGTCTCTGCGATGAACTTTCTTCTGACATGAACTAGTTATGCTAGAATACCAAACGACTACTATAAAACCATATTGCAGAGTATTAGAAAGAAATAGGTACAGCTAGTAATCGCCAACCGGCTCTTCACTCAAAACGCAATTGGCCATATTCATTGCTCACCTATCATGTCTGCACAAATGGTCAAAATGATAGTCGGGGAGAAGTAGGAAGAGGAGAAGGCAGGGATGTTACAAACCGGTCGAGTCGCCCTGGAGTTTCTTGGCAGAATCAGGATCTCTATCCGCGTAGTATTTTACCATGCCCAGCTTGAGCACTTTGAGTGATAGCAAAGCACATTTTATCCTTGCAGGGCCTAGGTTGAGGAGCCCGATATTTTCCAAAATGTCATCTTTGGTGAGATCTTTGACAGATGTCAAGGGCTTGCCCATTATCATCTCAGTTAGCATTGAAGCGCTTGCTTGGCTGATCGCACAGCCCCTCCCCTCAAACTTGATGTCCTTTACCTTGTCGCCATCAACCTTGAGGTGAATATCAATCTCATCACCACATAGAGGGTTGCTATCGTGTATACTTACGTCTGCCTCAACCAGCTTCCCTTTATTGCGAGGATTGCGGTAGTGATCTAAAATTATCTCACGATAAATGTCATCACTCAAATCTTGAATAGCCTCCTTGCCTCTTCAAGCGCATTAATGAAGATATCGATTTCCTCCTTCGTGTTGTAGATATAAAAACTTGCCCTAGAAGTTGCGGCCACGTCAAGTCGCTCCATCAGCACCTGCGCACAGTGGTGGCCTGATCTTATTGCGACTCCGTGATCATTCATAATCGTGGCCAAGTCGTGAGGGTGGATGTCGCCAATATTAAACGATATCACACCTCCCCTGTCCTTTGTATTGTGAGGACCGTAGACTGTTACGCCCTTCACTCCTGTAATCTTATCTAGTGCATACCCTGTCAGCTCCACTTCATGATCTCTGACCTTATCCATACCAATGTCGTTTAAGTAGTCAATTGCAGCAGCAAAACCAATAACATCTGCGATATTAGGGGTTCCACCCTCGAATTTGTACGGAAGGTCGTTGTACCTTGTCTCATACTTGTGAACCTCCTTAATCATATCGCCTCCGCCTATAAAGGGCTGCATCTTTTCAAGAATCTCCTTCTTTACATACAATATGCCCACTCCTGTGGGCCCAAGCATCTTATGGGCGGAAAATGCCATAAAATCGCAGTCCATCCTCTGTACATCTACATGCATGTGAGGTACGGATTGCGCTCCATCGATAACAACAGGTATACCCTTCTCATGCGACATCTTGATCATGTCGTTTACTGGAACAATGGTGCCAAGTACGTTTGACATATGCGAAACAGAGACTAGTTTTACTTTCTTACTGCTATCAAGATAGTTGATGTATTCTTCAAGCTTTAGGTATCCGTTGTCGTCAGTTCCTACATATTCCAGCTTTGCTCCTTTCTCAGAAGTCAATATTTGCCATGGCACAATGTTGCTATGATGCTCTATTTCTGTGATGACTATCCTATCATCTTTTTTAATATTAGCCCTCCCCCAGGAATAGGCTACCAAGTTTATGGCTTCTGTGGCGTTACGTGTAAAAATGATCTCTTCAGTTGATTTGGCATTGATAAACTTCGCCACTTTTTCTCTTGTCATTTCAAATTCTAAAGTGGCCTCTTCTGCAAGTTGATGTACTGCGCGGTGAATGTTGGAGTTGTAATTCATATAATAATCATGGATGGCATTAATGACTGCAAGAGGTTTCTGTGTAGTAGCGGCATTATCAAGGTAGACAAGAGGTTTGTCTCCGGTAAGCTTGCGCTTAAGAATGGGAAAGTCCTCTCTTATTTTTTGTACATTTAGAGCACCTTTTTGCATCATTTCGCTAATCCAGCTTAATGTAAATTGAGTTGTCCTGTATTTTAACCTTGTAAGTCTTAATTGGATCCTCAGCAGGCAGATTCTGTGGAATGCCAGTATCAAGCTTGAATGCAGAGAGATGCAAAGGGCATGTCACGGTATTTTCTTCCTCGTTCACAATTCCAGTAGATAAATCTGCGTAAGCGTGTGTGCAAATCCTGTCGGTGGCGTATACATTACCTCCCATTTTAGCAAGAAGAATCTTTTTGCTGCCGTGATCAAAATCCAGCATGTCACCGTTCTTTAATGATTTTTCGTCGCAGACTTTTACCCATTCTTCTGACATGATAATAATGTTATCACCCTCATTCAGCTACCTATACTTATAGTGCTTTTCGAAGAGATCTTGGGTCTCACGATAGCGTGACTTTTCAACTTCCAAGATCTGTTCCATTGCCTCATCAGTCCTGAGCATTAACTGCTTGCCTTGCCACTTGTTGTCAATAAGATAGTTGATCCAAGCTCTGATGGTTGGGCCCATCTTTCTTGACAGTGGCTCAAGAAAGCCAGATACAATTTCCCGCTTGGCTCCTTCTCTGCTCAAGCCTCTTGTCGTTAGATAATAAATTTGGTTTTCATCCATCTGGGCTACAGAGGCAGAGTGTGTGGCTTTAACTTCGTTAGTTTCTATTTCAAGGCCTGGAATTGCGTCTGACTTTGCTCCTCTATCAAGAAGGATTGCATGGCCTGCGAGATATGATTCCGTTCCCTTCCCCTCCTTATCTATCTTGATCATGCCTTTGAACAACGACTTTGAAGTATCCTTGAGCACAGATTTAACAAGCACCCTTCCTCTTGTGTGAGGTGCGCGGTGGAGAAGGTTAGATGTAACATCAAAGGATTGATTGCCTATGCCAAAGACGATTTCAACGTCCTCAGAAGAGGCACCAGGACCTTTCATTATGCTGTCTGTCTTGTAGCGTGAAAGCAGCGAACCAAACATGCCAATATACCAAGACATTTTGGCATCCCTTTCGACAAAAGCCTTCCTGTTTGAAACATTTACCGTGTCATGACCCATTGCCTGAAGAGTAACTAACTCCAATTGTGCATTTGGATTGACATGGGTCTCAACTAGTTCAAAATACCCCTGCTGCACATCATCTCTGCCCGATGATCCAGGTGCATATATCTCCTGTACTACCGTTGCCTTTGAGCCCGTCTCTGCTACGATAATGTTTCTTGATATCAGCGAGGTGCCATCATCTGCTAGAGAGGTAATTATCCGTATAGGTTCCTCAAGTACTACATTTCTCGGAATATAGATAAAAATGCCAGATTGGAAAGCAGACCCTTCAAGGGCAAGGAATTTATCCTCAAGATAGTTCTGCTGATTCGAATCCATGTGTGAGCGGATCAGATCACCGTAACTGGCCAACGCATCGTTGATACTCGATAGTATAACACCTTGTTTGGCCACATTATCGCGGACAAAGACATTGTTTACTTCCGGGCCTATTTGAAGAATTCCTGTCTCCTGCTCAACCTCTTTTAACCTGTCTGAGAGGTCTTTACTAAGGGCAGCAGATGGTGGTCTTGTAGGCTGCCCCGTAAGATGAATGCTTTCTGGCCTTATCTTGTTGACGTCAGAATACTTTGAGTAGAGTGGTGATACTTCAGAAGGGAGCGACTGATAGTGTAGAAATGCTTGTTTGCGGATCGAAGCTAGCCAGCTGGGCTCTGGGGCCGCTAATAAATCAACGTACCCGCTGTTAATTGAGGAAAGAGTAGTATTTGAAGTAGTAGTCGGCATTTTGGGATCACAAGAAATGATGAAAAGAAATCAAAGGAGGCTTAACCGACTGAGCCTTCCATTTCAAGCTTGACTAGCCTGTTAAGCTCTACCGCATACTCCATTGGAAGCTCTTTTGTAAATGGTTCCATAAATCCACCGATGATCAATGAGAGCGCATCCGACTCTGAATATCCTCTACTCATCAGATACATTATTTGATCCTCGCCTATCTTACCTACTGTTGCTTCATGAGTAATGGTTGCATCATCCTCGTTAACCTCTATGTATGGGTAAGTATCGGTTCTTGAGCGCTCGTCTAACAACAGTGCATCACATCTAACATTTGATTTGACTCCTGTGGCACCCTTTGCAACGTGGAGTAGGCCTCTATATGTTGTCCTGCCGGAATCTTTGCTCACAGACTTGCTAGTTATTCTGGAGGTAGTGTTTGGCGCAAGATGTACCGCCTTTGCTCCTGCATCTTGATGCTGGTCCTTCCCTGCAAATGCGACTGATACGACTTCAGCATGTGCGTTTTTACCAAGCATATAGACGCCCGGATACTTCATTGTTAGCTTACTTCCGAGATTGCCATCGATCCACTCAACCTTTGCGTCTTCGTAAGCGTAAGCTCTTTTCGTTACCAAGTTGTACACATCCTTGCTCCAGTTCTGAATTGTAGTATAGCGGATCTTTGCACCTTTCTTGGCAATCAGCTCAACAACTGCAGAGTGGAGCGACTCTGTGGTGTAGACTGGTGCGGTGCATCCTTCAATGTAATGGACTTCAGCGCCTTCATCTGCGATGATAAGGGTACGCTCAAATTGCCCTATATTCTCTGCATTAATCCTGAAGTATGCTTGGAGCGGAAGCTCAACTTTGACATTTGGCGGGACATAGATAAATGAACCGCCAGACCATACCGCACTATTTAGGGCAGCAAACTTGTTGTCCTCTGGCGGGATTACCTTACCAAAATGTTTTTTGACAATGTCGGGGTACTGCTTTACTGCCGTGTCGGTGTCAGCAAAAATTACACCTTGCTTTTGCAGATCCTCCCTTAAATTGTGATAAACAGTTTCGGATTCATACTGTGCGCCGACTCCTGCAAGAAATTTACGCTCAGCCTCAGGGATGCCAAGCTTTTCAAAGGTATTCCTTACGGATTCTGGAACGTCGTCCCAGCTCTTGCTACTCTTCTCTGACGCTTTGGCGTAATAGTAGATATTCTGAAAATCAATTTTAGACAAGTCTCCGCCCCAATTTGGCATTGGCTTGCTGAGGAAGACATCGTAAGATCTCAACCTAAACTCCCTCATCCAGTCAGGCTCACCCTTCATCTTGCTAATTTCTTCAACGGTGCCCCTTGAAAGGCCCTTCCTGCTGAGGAAAACATAAAGCTCTGTTGAATCTTTAAAGTCATACTTGCTATAATCCATGTTAAGGTCTTCTTTTGCAGTCATACAGTTGGTATAACGTCGTTATGTTTTATATATATTTTGCATATCTAGCTATCTGAGTCGCAGCTTAAATACATGTACTGTTCCAAGCAACTATTCATCTTTTAGCATTCAAGCCAACTAGGATTGTTGAAAAATTGAACATTGTGAGTTAGGTTCCTGTCAAGCTAGTAAGATTTTCACTTAAGGGGTTTTCAAGACCACCGTTTGTACTATTCGCACTATTATTCTGACCCAGTTGCCCTGCTGTAGGTGTCTCCAAGGTGCTTGTCTCTCTGCCAAAGCTGACTTCTGAATCCGGGATCTGCTCAGCACTGGGGACAGTAGCGTTAGTAACAGCTTCTTGAGGATTTTCGAGTGGGACGCTGCCACCTGCCGTTGTATTGTGTCCCGGACCACTTGTCGCCGACTCATCTGCAGTCTCCGATTGAGGTTCTACTCCCGGCCCACCAGGAAATAATATGGCCCCAAACGCCATTATAACTCCCAAAATAACAGCTACTGCTGCAATGATTCCAATAATAATCCATCCTGCTGAACCTCTATAGAATCTGCGCTCATTATTTTCCGACATGACAGAACAATGTATTGGTCTGACCCACAAAATACTTAACTGGTGAAAATAATATATCTAGAAGCTCATTCTGGATTAGACCAGAGCTTAACAACAACAAGAGACTTTCAAATCACACGCCCTGAAAGATAGGTGTCGATGTTGCGTAGGGCCCTTTGAAAGGTGCACTGAAATATTCCTTTTACAATGATAAAAGACCAATGGAGTATGTGGCGCAAATGAATATTATAATATAATCTTCGTACCGAGATGTCGATGTATTGAAATAGCTTGCTTGCGTTATAAAATATGTACTTCAGGTTACGTGAATTCAATAATTGGCAACGACAAAACATAAAAATTTCTATACCACAAGAAAAGAGATTCCGCGTCTCCTCTTCTTCGGTTATCCTTTAGAAGCCCCTCCAGTAGGGGGATTACTATGGTCAAAGAGGGTTTCAGACTCCATTAGGAAAATAGGAGTGCTTGACGTCAAGAATGTAAGCAGTGAACGATCCATAGATGTGAAGCTTAACACCGACCAAATTCTCAGAAATATCCTACCTTGCTTAATAATGGACTTTTACGACGCATTGCGTGGCTTTCTTACTTTTCCCAGGATAGCATTGTTGGATAGTTGGGGCGAGCCAAGCATATTTCTTTGGGGTGTTCTTAGGCTTTTTCAACCTGGAACGAGAATCGTGGTAGTCTTTCATCATTATGAGCCTCGAATACTCCCAGATCGTGTTTCCGAGTTAAATTCTCACTTTGCCAGAGCATTTGCAAAGCGGTATAACTCTATCATAGAAAAATTGACGCATATGATGATTAAAGACTCGGATATGATATTAACAGTCAGCCGCACTTCTGCAAGGCAACTCTCATCCTTGTATGGCATAGGCGCTCGTGTCCGGGAGATAAACAAAGAACACGCGAAAAAGGATAATCCGCTTCCTGAGTCGGACAAAATACGAGTAGTTGGCACTGGAGTAGATAGACTCAATGTTGATAAAAACGCCCGAAAGGATATTGACTTTTTGTGCATAGGGCGCTCTGAAAAGCTCGACGGTATTGACAGCATATGGTTAGCTTTGAAGAAGCTTCGTCCGGACGTTAAATTTGTGATGTTAGGCAGAGCTTCCTTAAAGGAAAGGAATCATCTCGAGTCACTCGGTATAAACCACAAAGGAGAAGTGTCCCATCAAGAAAAGCTGAACTTGTACTCAAGATCTAAGGTTTTCTTATTTCCATCAACTAGGGAAGGATTTGGAATTGCACTAGCAGAGAGTGTGCAGTTGGGCATGTATGCAGTGGTATGGAAATTACCTGTATTTGAAGAACTCTATCTCAAAAGTAAGATGGCAAAGGAAGGAATGATCAGACTAGTAGAAAGGGGCAATTACGAATTGTTCGCAACCGAGGGAATAGAAGCTTTGGAATTGTATGACAAGAGAACAACTATTATATCAGCGCAACAATCCTCGTTGCGCTCTTCTTCTTCTTCCGCCTCTTCCTCTGCTACAATGTCATCAGAAGGCAAAAAAGCATCCGCACTATCGGTCTTGAAATTGGCAGAGAAAAAAGATGAGGAAAATGTAAGCGAGTTCCAGCAGAGTTGGGATGACGTTGCAGGCAAGGTTGTAAAAGTATTGTCTGAATTAATCTAAGAACCGTACTAACACACCGCCTAAAATTGAGGACTTTCTAGCGCAGATCATCTCTCATCTCTCTAAGGACTCAGAAGATTGTACAAAAATAGTCATTTGTTTAAGAACCATTTTTTTGCTCTATACTGACAAGTCCATTTATCTCCAGCAGGTCTTTTTCGTTGGCCATCTCTTTTGCTGCTTCTGTCTCCCCATCTTCATTCATGCATTTATTATAAAACGCACACCATTTGCATTTGTAGTTGCGCATGTATTCTGGAAGCCTGGGTAATATGGAAACGTCGTTTTCCTCTAAGGCTTTAATAAACAGATTCTTCCTCCTAACCATTTCATTTTTCAATAGTTCCCTCGCAATGTCGTATTTTGGTAGTGTCACTTGCCAGCTCTCAATACCAACATCCTGGGCATTTGCGGGCCGGAGAAAATAATCATTTCCATCAGCATCTCGCCGTAACCACCGCAATTCCTTGATGTTGTATCTTATCGAGATAATCCCCTTTTCTATTCCGGTTATCGTCAAATAGTACAATAATTGTCGAAGATATGATCTAAAAGTCGTATCGGAAAAGTCAAGACGCTTCCCATTTACAGTATCCTTCAATTCCACCACCAAGTCGTCACCCATAATATCTGGGTGCGCAATTATCCCATCCATATTCAATTCAGCTTGCGAAACGCCTAGACCAGCGAGCTTTGTTATCACAAATTCGCTGGCTTCTCCTCGCACAAAGTGATGAACTGATTCATGATTTAGAGGGGCCATATCTGGGAACTTCCTATCATAATATTGTCGCCGCATACAGGTGGTAGGCAGAATGTCAGACACATGCACAATATTGCCTTCCCTAGCTCTTTCGTTATGTTTTTGCAATAAGTTATTGAGAAGAATATCCGTGAATTCTGAATTCCTCTCTATTTTAATTGTCAACCCTGATAAGCCTCCCGTCTAATTGATATTCAAAGGCACCTAATAAATGGCAGCTAGCAATTATACCTTTTAATGTCTCGCATCTTTTGTTCTATCTTGTTTGAGCCTACTATACACGCTAGAGATAGCTACTAACAGTAAGCACATACCGAGGATATGGCGTACCCCATATTGGTTCTTCATTATTTGTAATCTTTTTTTGCATACTAGGATTTTCTTGAATGCAAACACAGATTCATATCTATCTAGATACATTTGCAATTCCTTGATAAGTCTTGAATCAATAATTAATCAAGCCTTTTTTGCGTTTTTCATCTCCATTGCACCTTTTCTTACCATGGTCTGAGTGTCTAATGAGAGTTCGTCCATAGTAAGTTCGCCTTTCCTTAGTCTTTCAATCACCTCTCGAACAGACAGGGAGATGTCGTTTTTGTTTCTGGTGACCTGCATGTCAAGGATACTTTGTCCAGCAATATTTTTTTCACCCAAAACCCACAGCAATTCTTCGATCCTCCCGCGGTTGACAGCAAGACGCTTGGAATACTCGCCGAATATAACCTCATTGTGCTCTGAGATGGCCCTAGTGAGCATCTTAGCAATTAGACTTGATTGGCCTTCCAATAAGTCTATTCTGAGCCGGATATCTTTTTCAGCGTGCAAGTTGTAAAATCGTTGTAACTGAAAGGGTTTTAATCATTTCTTCTCTTAGTAGACCAGAATGTACCGCTAGAGGACTTCCACTGGCGATAGTCGCGCAATATCTGAGCATGATCAAATGCCAAAAGTTTCTGTTGCTGGAGCTGGTCTATGTTATGCAGTTGGATCCACTCGATGCTTGCTGCATCGTCATTGGCCCTGATCTCGCCACCTACAATAATTCCAACAAAAACTACTGTCATGATATGCTTTCTCGGATCGCGTCTTGGGTCAGAATAAACACCTAATATGTCAATTGGGTGTACCTCTAAGGAGATCTCTTCCATTGTCTCCCGCTTCATTGCATCTTCAACTGTTTCGCCTTCGTTGACGAAACCTCCAGGCAATGCAAGGTGATCTTTGTAAGGATCCTTTTTGCGTCTTACCATCAGAATCTTTGAATCGCGCTCTAGTAAAACGTCGACTGTTGGAGTTGGATTCTTGTATTCTTTCATAAATGGCGGAACAAGCGCATCACTATTAATTGTTGTAAGTAAATAATTTTGTTTTATGGCTAAGATAATTATAGATAATGTTCTAAAGACCTTAAACAGAACTATAATCCTCAGATTCTGTCTAAAATATACTAAAATCTTATTAACTTGTGAAATGAAGTGATATACTGTGAACATGTATGTCTGTCATGTTCGTTGCGAATAATGAGAGTCCTGCACAAATGGTCATCTGCCCAAAGTGTGGAAGACAAGTAAGAATCGACAAAGACTGTGACTGTGAGATGGTATTTATTGTGCGCAGCAAGCCAAGATGAGTAAAAAAAGTAAATCTCTACAGCACCACCAGAGAATCACCACACGATATGGGCTTTAGCTAGTAGAGAGTAGGAACCTATGTAGGGTAGTTTGGCCGAGTGTGGATCTATCTATCCTCCTAGGACCGAGATAGTCTGGAAAGTCGCATTTGAGTCCGTTGTTGTGGATTATACTTTCCAGCTTGCTGATAATTTTATTAATGTAGCTTGACTTTGCTGTGACGTAGCTGGACGCAAGCGGCTCTTCAAAGCCATATATCTCCTTGTATCGTTCTATACCATCACTTATTTCAAGTAGCCGTAGTACAGCCTTCATTCGCTCCCAGATATCTGCTCGCAATCGAAGTGGTGCTCCAAAGGCATGCCGTACTCCAGCCTCCCTGCAAGCCCCAACAAGTCCATTCATTTCGAGCTCAGTGTCTGTGACAAGAGGTATTATCGGGTCGATATTGACTCCGCAGCAAAGGCCCGCCTCAGCAAACTTTTTGATTGTTTTAAAAATTCGGCTAGTTGGAGCCGTGCCTGGCTCGATGAGTCGTCTTTTCTTCTCGCTGCATGTGGTTACAGACCATACCAAAAAGCAATTGTGACGATATCGTCTATGAAGCTCCAAGTCACGCTCGATCAATGTAGATTTGGTAAACACATAGTATGGTACATTATATTTCTGCAGAACCTGAATGCACCTTCTTGTCAGTTGAAAACGCAACTCTGCTGGCTGGTAGGGATCTGTAGCAGAAGACACCATTACAGGCATAATATTATCTGACTTATTCCAACTAGCAATCTCTTTTTCAAGTACCTGGGGGGCGTTGCTCTTGGCATATATCTTGTCATAAAATTCAGGCGACCACTCATACGTGGCGTAACAGTATCCACAGCGGTGACTGCATCCTTGATAGGGATTTATCGTCAGGCCATTATAGTGTTTAATTACAAATGGATGGATTATGGACTTGCTCCTCTTTTCTTCAAAAACCGCACCTCTTCCACTATGCCATAATCCTCGCATTGTCCCTGTGTATCCCAAAAACACATCTATAAAGCACATGCCACCTGTGGGGGACGGGGGACGTCAATCATCCTTCCCTCCTGGCTGCCTGTAACTTTGTCTGTCAATACGCATAATTATTTATTATCTACACTACTGAGAGCACCTCAATTATATGAGAATAGGCATTGCAGGGCTTGGTCTTATGGGCTCAGGTATTGCAAGAAGGCTAATCAACAACGGGCACGAGATCTCAGTCTATAATCGTACAAGGTCAAAGGTGAATCATTTTTCAAATGAAGCCAACATAGCGTCGAGCCCAAAGGAGCTTGGACAAGGTTGTGACCTTGTAATAACAGTTGTCACAAATTTTGACGCTCTAAAAAATGTGCTCTTTGGGACAGAAGGCATTATAGAGTCTCGCAACAATAATCTCGTAGTGGCTGATGTAAGCACGATTTCGCCAGCCCAATCAGAGCACTGTGCTCAACGTCTGCGCAGTGCGGGAATAGAGATGTTAGGGGTTCCAGTTATGGGAGGCCCAGCTGCGGCTGAGACAGGCGGGCTTGTGCCTATGGTTGCAGGCAGCACACAAGCATTTGAGAAGGTCAGAAAAGTAATTGAAGAATTGGGCAAGACCTTTTACGTAGGGGAAAGAGATGGATCGGCAAATAACGTCAAGCTTGCCCTCAACCTTAATATCGCGCTTATCGCTAGCGCCCTGTCTGAGGGAATAACTCTTGTCAAGAAATCAGGCATTGATCCATCAATATTCCTCGAAGTTCTGAACTCTACTTATTTCAAAACTGGCCTATCTGAAAACAAAGCGCCAAAGATGATAAAAAATGAGTTTTCGCCGTCGTTCCATCTCAAAAACATGCTAAAGGATTTAGAGCTTGCCACTACGACCGCACAGTTAAACGGTGTTGCTCTTCCACAAACCGCTCTTGCGGAACAGATGTTTCGAGCAGCAAATAATATCGGTTTTTCAGATCAAGACTATACTGCTATTTACGCATTTTTGGCAAGAATAAATGGACTGGAGGATTCACAACCCAACACATTGTAACGCATCAAAAATTGAATAATAATCTTTTTACAGGGGTAAACAAAATATTCGGAGTTTACATAGGCTTTAGTGAATTGATGCACCAGGGGGAATGTCTTCAGTTATTGTCAGAAACACAGGTCTACCATCAGGTCCATCTGCCGCCAAGAGCATGCCTCTAGATACTATATTGCCTATCTTTTTTGGCTCAAGATTAGTGCACACAACCACTGGTCGGCCAACGAATTCATCTGGCTTATAATGTAGAGCGCCTCCAACGGCAAGTTCCCTCTGTTCATTGCCAAGATCGATTGTTGCCTTGAAGACCTTCTTCATACCTGGTAGACTTTCAGAATGAATAACTCTGCCTATCTTCAGCTGCACCCTGGAAAACTCTTCGAATGTGATATAGTGTTGTTGTTCTTGTTGATGTTCTTCACTGCCCTCATTATTCTCACTCATATGAATTTGGGAGAGCAAAAGCTCTATTAAAAAAGTTACATTTCATGATCGAGGAAATTGAACTTGGTATTCCATCCAATATCCTGGAAGAAAATTTAGCTCTTGTTACTCCTTTATCAGTCTAATAGTTTTTTCGAACCTAGTACAAGATATAGTGGGCTACACCAAAGATAGTTATCAGAATGTTTTCTCTCTCCCTACTTACGAATCTCACTGATCTTATCGAACTGCTTCATAGCCATAGGCAGGTTGTCGATTAGATCTGTTGCAATCATGTGCAGTCCTGTTCGCTGGAACGCAAGAGCGCCTGCGATACCGTTAATGTATATCGCTACAACTGCGGCCTCAAATGGCTTCATCTTGGCTAGCAACCCTGCAGCCAATCCGGATAACACATCGCCAGAGCCTCCCACAGTCATAGCTGGCGTCGACCTTTTTATCACTGCGATCTGTTCACCATCAGAAATAATATTGATCGATCCTTTTAGTATTATTGTTATTCCATGCTCCTTTGCCAAGTTGTGCACGTTTGATATCATTTCTTCCTTGGTTGATCCCGGTTCTCTACCAAAAAGCCGTTTGTACTCTCCAATATGAGGAGTGACGATCATCCCAGAATCTGAAATCTCTTTCAAAATCTGAGGGATGAGGGCTGATGCATCGAGTAGAATTTTTGTACCAGCTTGCCTCAGTTTTGTCACAAGCGTAGCAAGAGCTTCGGGTTCTAAACTCATCCCCATACCCAGGCAAGCAGAGTCTGCGTTCTTTGGAAGCATAGCAATTAGACGATTTGTTGAACCTTTAGTGAGCTTGTCATCAGGCAAGGGAAGGGCAATTATTGCAGGAGAAAATGATCGAACTGCAGTGATTATAGAACGTGGAACTGCAGTGTATACCAAGTCAGCCCCAGAACGCAGCGCAGACATAGTTGCAAGTACAGGCGCTCCATGGTAGAACCTACTTCCGCCTGCAACGAGAACCGTACCGTTATCTCCCTTTCTTGAAGAAAATGAACGTGGAGGCATCAGTTGTCTAACGAGCTTGGGCGTGACTGAGATTGTTGAAGGCAATAGCTTGCTACAAAGCTATTTTACGTTTACATCAATCAATAAAGTTTTGCAATTTTCTTGTGAAATGTAGCGGGGATGTATTTACTCAAAGCAATACAATGTTTAGGGCGTTATGCCGGCTCAGACAAAGATGATGGCAGAGCAGGTTGGCACTATGCGAACGACAATAGCGGTAGCTGCAGCTTAAAGTACTCAATAACTAGGCTCGGCATGTATTGTTACAATTGATCCAGGATATTTTGTCCTTATCTCTTTCTCAATCTCTGAGACACGATCATGAATTTGTTCTATAGTCATCTCGCTGCTAAAAGAGCAATTGATATCAATTTTGAAGGTATCTTCTGCTGTTCTGTATATTCCAATTCGGTCTATTTTCTTAACACCCCTCGCTTCACCAACCAAGATACTCCTAATGGAATGGTGAATAGCACCTTCCGAGATCGGTTCCATTCCAACAACATCAGATATCACGGGCTCAAGGTGCACAGTAATATTCTCGACAGATGCCAGCTCCTTCTTTATGGATTCTTCAACTGCATTAGCTATTGAATGAGCCTCAGTAAGTGTTGCTGATCTATTGACCTGAATGTGAAGCGACACATCCATCGTGTGGCTGTTGGCTATCTTTGAAATAATGACATTGTGAACTCCCCTCACCCCGCTAACGCGTGATGCTGCACTTTCAATTAATAGCTCGAGGGGCATATTATTATTGGTGCCAAGCAGAGGTTCAAAGTGCACAGTAATGTTCCTTGGCTTGACACGCATGCCAGCTCCTGATAGGCTCTTAGCAATATTGTCTTCAACTTTAGCGCTTATATCATGCGCGCTTTCAAAGCTTATTTGTGCCGGAAGTGCTATCGTGGCTTCTACAAATATCTCGCTTCCGACTCGGCGCATTTTGATATCATCTGACCGCAATACGCCTTCCGTTTCATTTGCTGCCTGCTGTACACTCCCAACAAGGCGTGGAGAAATTACATCAGTTAGTTCCATTGCGTTTTGATATGCAAATCTTATGCTAAGATAAGAAAGGAAGGAGGCTAGTATAATTGCAGCAATAGAGTCACCATACCCAAAGCCAATGGCAACAAGCCACAACCCTACAAATGCTACAGTGGTTGAAGCGAGATCTGCAAATGCATGTAAAAAGTCAGCCTTCAAAGTATTTGAGCCAGTAATTCGCGTGGAAGTTTTTTTAATTGCCCTGCCAAGGATGCCTATCCTAAATCCATCTACAGCTAGAGTATAAATCAGAGCCGCAAAGCCAATTGTTCCAGGAATAACAACTATTGAAGCTGAATCTGTAGAAGAAGAAGAGGAAGTTAAAAGTCTCATGATGGCCTCATGGATGAAAAATACTGCAACTACGAAAAGTGCAATGCCTCCAATGAATCCACCAACCGTCTCGATTTTGCCGTGTCCATAAGTATGATCGATATCCTTTGGCTTGAGTGCAAGTCGGATGGCGATTATTAATATTGCAGTGACTACAGCATCGAGAAGGGCATGTATGCTGTCTGTTATCAGGGCAAGGCTATTTGTGAAAACGCCAGCAATAAATTCAAAAGCAAAGACAGAGATGATGGCTATAAGTGACAACAGTAAGGCGCTTTTTTTCATTTCTTCAATATCTGGACTAGTTTTTGGTTCTGACCGCCTTGTCACTACTAACAAAAATAGAGCAGAGTTTATTATTTAGGCATTTACGTTTCCATTAACTAGTAAAGTTAGTACAAGGTAAAATAATAAACACCAGCAATATTAACACTGAGAGTAGTAGCAGTAATATTGTATAATAAAAAATTGGGTGTGAATCTAACTTAAGTCAAGATGACTCTTTAGATTCTTGTATCTGTTTCTGACGGTCACTTCTGTAACGCCGGCTGCTTCAGCAATATCTGTCTGTGTTTTGGTCTCGCCTGTATTGAGACACGCAAGATACAACACAGATGCAGCAAGTCCCATTGGATCCTTGCCAGCAGATATTCCACTTTTAGTTACACTTTTCATTATTTCTATTGCGATACGTTTCGTCCGTTCACTCAAGTTGGCTTTGTTTGCCACCTTGACTATACACTTCATTGGGTCGACCAATGGGATTTTAAGGTCAAGCTCCATTACTACGAGCCGATATATTCTTGCTAGATCCTTACGTTTAATGTTGCCAGTTTGTGCGATGTCCTTTAGTGTCCTAGAAGCGCCAGTTTCTCTGCATGCAATGTAAAGCGCCGCCCCTACCATTGCAGATATTGTTCTTCCCCTGACTAGGCCTCTTTCCTGGGCCTTTCTGTAAATATACGCAGTCTTTTCGATTACTGCATCAGATACTCCCAGTTTGTCTTTGAGCCTGTCAAGCTCAGAGAATGCTTGCCGCAGGTTTCTGTCGGTTGGCGAATGAGCTTGTGTGCGAAAATCCCAAGCTCTAAGCCTTCCCATGGTTGAGCGCATGGCGCCATCTAGCATGTGGCCGCTGGCGTCTTTATCAGTTCTACCTATTACAGTAGACAAACCCATGTCATGACGGGCTAATGAGCGAGGAATTCCTGTCCTGCTCCTATCATTTACCTCTTCAGACGTAAAAGCACGCCATTCGGGGCGGCTTTCCTGACCTCGGTCTGATAGCACAAGACCACAATTCCCGCAAATAATTTCGCCCGATTCTGGGTCTGTGACCGTCTGATCGGAGTTGCATATACTACATAATATTGCAGTTTGCATATTTGCTAGAACGAGGTACCATTATTATGGTGATCCAATCTAATAAAGGATACTGATTTATAATAAATCTTATAATAAATAG
>DATCWI010000051.1:0-18494 GCA_036566425.1 Nitrososphaera sp. | reverse complement strand
GCATATGCCGACTCATGATACAACACGCATCAATCATGCAATAGAAAGAGCAGCAAGAGACCCAGACTTTGTAAATCATGCTGTAGGCCAGCTTGCTGGTCTTGCGTTTCCTGCATTCAAGCACAACATCTTAGATCATATCAGAACCCTCAATGCCAATAACCAGCAGGAGAAAAAAGAAGACGTCGTTGCGCTTTTCGAAAGTCTTGATGGGTATATTCAGTTTCGCGATCAGTACCATGTGTTAAAGGCATTTGAAGAAAATATCCCTGCCAGGAAAAGGGATTACCAAATATCTGATAGCACTCGTGAAAGCCTCGATGTACGGATTCGTCCAACTTATGCTGATGCTAGCATCAAAGACAGAGAGGCTGTGAGCGAAAGAGAGGAGCGCAAAGATTACCCTGAAGTTACTCCAACCGCTATGACAAATTTCATCTGCGACTATTGTCATAAACAATTTCAAAATCAGCAGGATCTGATCCAACATAAGCAGTTTGAAAGCGGTACATCTGAAAAATGAAAAATAAAAACTCTGTCTCTGCAGGTAATTCTAATGGTTTCTTACTAACCCTTAATACCCCGATATCCAGATAATAGGACGTAGCATGAAGAGGCTCGACATCCTGATCCCACATGAACGTCTTACTGATATCAACGATCTATTGCACAAACACAAAGTAGGAGGTATGTCGTTTTATGAAATCAAGGGAAGGGGGAGGGCGAAAAGGGAGCCTGTTTCAGTTGGAAGAGGAGTCATGCGGTATACTCCAGAGTTTGGCTTTCGCACTAAAATCGAAGTACTGGTGCCAGATACTACAGCCAAGGAGATCATCGATGATGTACTCAAGGTTATAAGCACTGGCTCTGCATCTGATGGAAAGATCTTTGTTTATGACGTAGCAGAAGCTTATGATATAGGAAGCAAGGAAAGAGGAGACTCAGCTCTATAATTACTATATCTTTTTTCCACTTGAAGTCACGCTTTGATGTAGTAGTAACAAGGAATCCTACCCCTTTTTAGGGACAAGCTGATCTCAATGCCAACTTTTTTTTGAGAAAGAAAGAGTTATAATCTTGCAGAATTATCTTTTTGTCATGGAAGATAAAAGAAGAACTATGCCGATCTGTTTTACTTCGGATCAGCTAAAAATGATAGAGGATTATGCAAAGAGAAAGGGTATGCTGAATCTAAGCCAGGCTATCGAACACCTGGTAACAAAATAAAAAATCTGGATTCCTATAAAGCGCCTTCTCCGCGGCGCTTTGATCCAATATCGACTACATCGTCTATGTCTGAGACAAATATCTTTCCCTCGCCAGCAAGCCCTGAACTTGCACTGTCCAATATTTTCGAGATTACGCTGTCTACCATTGAATCTCTGGTAACGACAACAATTGTCGCATTCACATTGAATTCTGGTCGATACGTACTTGTACCTCTTCCTGCCTGAATTTCAGGGCGCGGTATCTGGCCTCGCCCTCTTGATTCATAATAGGTAAAACCTCCCAAGTCCAATTCTTTGAGCGCTGCAAAAGCACTTTCTAGCCTCGCAGCAGGAACAATCGCTTCGATCCTCTTCAAGTTATCTTAACCTGTCGGAGCTAGGTGACGGTTTTATTAAAGCATTTTGTAGTAGCCTACATTGTTGGTATTTTTTGTATCCTTGTTATATTTAGTAAAAGATCTTTAATTAATCAAAAAAAGGAGTGGCGGAGGTCATCAGCTAACGCTGACTGTTCCAACCATGTTTGGATGTAGTAGACAGAAGTAGGGGTACTCTCCTGCTTCTGTGAAGGTGTGGCTAAATGTGGCTGCTGGAGCCATTATGCCAGAGTCGAATACTTGGTCTGGCGTTGCGTTCTCACCTGACATGGCAGTGTGTGGTTGTGAATCGTTATTTGTCCATGTTACTGTACCGCCGACGCTAACTTGAGCTGGGTTTGGTGAGTATGAATCAGTAGTGAGGCTTGAAGAGCCTTGGACTATGGAAACGCCGGTTGTGGAACCTCCACCTTGCCCGCCAGTAGCGCCAGTCGCTGCTCCTCCTGCTGCTCCCTCTGTTGCATTAGTGCCGCCTGCTGCAGCGTCTGCTGCAGTACCAGCTGTTTCGTTGGTATCTATGTCGCTTGCTACTGTGTCATTAGCTAATGGAGCCCCTGTTGGAGGTTCGGTTGCATTCGTTGGTACAACTGCTAATGTTTGGTTCTGTGCCGCAGGCTGTGTTGCAGCTTCTGTTGCGTTAGCTGCTGCTCCCTCAGTAGCGTTAGCTGCTGCTCCCCCTGTTGCGTTTCCTGTAGTTGCGTTTGCCATCGCTGGTGGTCCACTTACCATTGTGCTGCCTCTTGGAGGTACCATTGTCCCTGCTGGGTAATCATCTGGAGTCGATTCTGGTGTTGCTAGGACTGCAAATGCTCCACCCTTGACAACATCATTCATTGCGTGATCTACACCGACATAGATGCCCTCATCTGGGAATGTAATTTCAATTACGCTCCCTGACCCCGGAGGTATCCACCATGACTCGTCGTTCAATACCTGAGTTCCATATCTATTCATTACAGAGCCGTCATGGACATTGAGAATGCCAGATATGAAGTGGAACGCTACTCCGTCGTTTGGACCCGCATTAACGATGTACCATCTCGTCAACTCTCCTGGCGGAACCTGGAATACTTCAGCTTCAGGATTCAGCTCGATCTGCACATGTGCCCCTATTGCTGGAACGTACTTGTGAGCCATGCCGTTAGTCATTACAATGTCTGGATTGCCTGAAAGGAATTGTGCTATATCAAAGTTGCCTGTGCCATTTGCTGGGGTAAAGACACCATCGACATTGCTGCTATAGATCTCGCCAAAGACTACGTAGAATTCCTTTGCTGCTGGCTGTTCGTTCTGTGGATGCACTACAATTCCTCCATACATACCGTTTGCGATGTGCTCCCATACGCCGTTGAGCCCATCAGCACCACAGTGATAGAAGAAAACGCCTGCATGTTCAGCTACCCACGTCCATGTCACGCTTTCACCAGGTTGAATGTTAGATCCAAATTCACTTGCATTGGCACCAACTGCAGCATTTGCACCATCACCTGCGTGGAAGTCCATGCTGTGTATGACATCACCTTCATTTACCAACGTGAATTCAACTGTGTCTCCTTGGTCGACTGATACTACAGGGCCTGGAATTGTTCCATTAAAGACCATTGCTAGATATGTTACGCCGCCTGGATGGAGTGCATTATCTGGAGCTATCTGTACTTCAGCTTCATCTGCAATCATTGTTACTCTTTTTATATTGCCTCCGGTATTCTGCTGTTCTTGTTCTTGCGCCTGCGCACCAAAAAATGAACCGGGACCTAGTATGATCCCCGCCAGTAGAATACCTGCAGCAATACCTGCTAAAACAGGTTTATTCATTCCAGCAATTGAGAACTAGGCAGGGATTTAAAAAGTATTCCATTTTTTAATGCGTTTTTGATAATCACAGGATTTCTACATTATTTAATGTAGATCTCCTTCCTAAAATTTATCCAAATTTGATTGCCTTTAGAATAAGATGGACATATACATTTTTGTATGTGCTGAGGACTAATATTCTTACTTGCACATCTTTGGAAAAAGACAAGAAGTAGTCAATTGCACTTTGTGCGGTAAAGAGCTTGGACGTCACAAATACCAGCCAAATGAAGACTGGGGAATCGAAGGCCTGTTATGCGGCGTGTGTCATGTAGAAAAGACCAAAGAATTCACACTTGAGCACAAAGAGGTTCCCGAAATTTGTGCCATATGTAAAGGAGAAATTGCTGATAAGCATGATCAATACAAGCCACTGTGGCGGTGGGAAATGGAGTCTGGGACACTGTTATGCAAATTGTGCTATCAGAAAAAAGATGAGGATTATAATAAAAAAATGAATTTTTGCACAATCTGCAATGGCAAACTAGGAATGTTCTTTTACCACCCCAAGCCAGATTGGCAAATAGAAGGCAATCTTTGTCGAAAGTGTTGGGATCGGCGAAACAACGATAATAACGACAATAAAAACGGCTAAAGAAAGATGAGGGATGATGTTTATGTTGTTTGAAAAACACAAGTGTGACAAGTGTGGACGCAAATTCCGCAAGATTGAAGACTTGATGCAGCATCAACAGTTAGCACATGAGCGAAGCCTGTACGTGTGTAATCAGTGCAGTACAAGCTTTGAAGGCATGGAACAGATGCGTGATCACGCCAAGAAATTTCATAGCTATCGCAAAAAGATATGAAAGGAAAGCAAAGGACTTAGACAGCTTTGAGCTGTTTTACTATTGGCGGCCTCGCCTTTCGAAATACTCTAAAGCCGCATATGCATTTTATCTCTGGTAGTCTAGAAAGCTCTTCAACTGTCACCCTAGTGCCACACCGCATACATTCATAAGCGACTGAGCCGTCCCCACTTGAACTCTCCATATGCTCACCTACTACTCCTCAGCCTCATTTTAAGTTATATCATACACGATGTAGGTGTTGGAGGCGCTTGTTCTGCTTTATAGCGGACTGAGCTGCAGCCAGTATTGCAATTGGGATTCTGTGAGATGAAGTGCTAACATAATCGAGGCCAATGTTGCTGCAAAACTCGATCGAGCTAGGATCGCCACCGTGTTCGCCACAAATGCCAATCTCTATATCGCTCTTCACGCCTCTTGACATATCAATAGCGGCCTTCATTAGCCTGCCAACTCCTTTTGTGTCAATGCTTTGAAAGGGGTTTACTGTCACAATTCCTTTTTCAAGATAAAATGGCAAAAACTTGCCTTCAGCATCCTCCCGGCTAAAGCTAAAAGTGGCCTGAGTGAGGTCATTTGTGCCAAAACTAATAAAATCAACGAGGTGTGCAATCTCATCTGCTACAAGACAGGCTCGAACGACTTCGATCATACTGCCAAACTTGATCTTTAGCTTTACCTTATGCCTATGTTCTACTTCACGCTTGACTGATTCAAAGATTTGCCTCACCGCTTCAAGCTCCTCTACCAGACCTACCTGCGGCACCATTATTTGCGGTTCTGCTGCTATGTTGTCTCTGGTCAGATCCGCCGCTGCCTCACATATCGACCTTATTTGAGTCTCGTAGATTTCTGGAAAAGATATTCCCATTCTGACCCCTCTGTGTCCTAGCATAGGATTTATCTCCGAGAGCTCATGTACTCGGTGAAGGATCTTTTCTATGCGACCAATCTCCGAGGTCTTGAGGTCGCTTGATTTTAGCTCAAATATTTTTTGCATAAGATCCTCTTCCTTGGGGAGGAACTCATGCAGCGGTGGGTCAAGAAGCCTTATTGTAACAGGAAGTCCTCTCATCTCTTTTAAAATAGCTTTAAAGTCTGATCTTTGCAGTGGCTCAAGTTCTGCGAGTGCTTGCCTCCGCTCATCCTCGTCCTCTGCCATTATCATATTGACAAACTGCACTATTCTGTCATGATGATTAAACATACGCTCGGTCCTGCAAAGCCCAATTCCCTCTGCACCGAACCTGTGGGCAAGTGCAGCACCTTCTACTGTATCTGCATTTGCCCTAATCTTTATTCCCTTCATCTCGGAGGACCACTGCAAAAGTTCCTTAAACTCTGATGATATTTCTGGCTCAACTGTTGGAACCTCGCCTATGAAAATTCTCCCTGTCGAGCCATCAATAGTTATCTTTTGACCTCCTGTCACAACTCTTTTGTCGTTAACACTAAAGCTCTTACCATCGGAATCGATCTCTATCTGTGAGCATCCAACAACACAAGGTTTTCCCATGCCTCGTGCAACGACGGCTGCGTGCGAGGTTTTGCCACCTCTGCTGGTAAGTATGCCAACTGACTGAAAGAAAGCAGGGACATCATCTGGTCTGGTGTCCTCCCTCACAAGAATAACCTTTTCCCCCTTTTTGCCAAGAACCTCTGCACATTCTATATCGAAAACTGTAACCCCACTTGCTGCGCCCGGAGATGCCCCTACTCCTACTGCAATCGGCTTTTGCTTGGCATGAGGGTCTATTCTTCGATACAAAAGCTGCTCAAGCGCTTCAGGGTTAATTCGCTCAAGTGCAGCGGTCTTACTTATAAGACCCTCCCGGTAAAGATCTACAGAGGTCTTGACTGCCGCAATTGCATTCATCTTCGCCGCCCTAGTCTGGAGAATATAAAGACTGTTTCTTTCCACTGTAAATTCAACATCTTGCGGTTCCTTGAAGTGGTTCTCAAGCTTTTGAGTTACCTCGAGTAGCTGTCTATATACGTCAGGCATTTCACTGGCAAACATGTCGATGTGGTTCGGTGTCGCTTTACCTGAAACTACGTCCTCGCCCTGAGCATTTACAAGATAATCGCCGTATAGTCGTTTTTCACCTGTCTCCGGGTCGCGGGTAAACACCACTCCCGTGCAGCTATCAGAGCCCATATTTCCAAATACCATTGCAACTACTGTCGCCGCTGTACCCCCGGCCATGTCTGGTGTGATGTTGTACTGCTTTCTGTATTCCACAGCCCGCCTGCCCATCCATGATCTAAACACTGCATCTATAGCAAGTTCTAGTTGCTTGTATGGATCACTTGGAAATTTCTTGCCGGCCTCTTCGCATAAGGATTTGGAAGAGTTTACAATAGTCTTGAGTACCTGTGGATCAGAAATATCTTTGCCTGCCGCCATGCTATCAAACTTGCGAGCATCCACGCCTACAATAATTTTGCCAAACATCTGCACAAACCTCCAGTAAGTGTCCCACGCAAATTCTGGTTTACCGCTTTGTTTTGCAATCCCCTCAACTGTCTCGTCATTTAGGCCAAGATTTAGAAGCGTATCCATCATACCAGGCATCGAGACTGGTGCACCCGAGCGAACCGATACGAGGAGTGGGTTTTCACGGTCCCCAAACCTCTTTCCGGTCACACTTTCTAGGCGCCTTATGGATTTGCGCACTTCATCCATCAAACCATCTGGAAGGCGTCTACCAGCTTCGTAATATTTTTCACAAATTTCAGTAGTAATTATGAAACCAGGTGGTACTGGAAGGCCGAGTCTTGTCATCTCAGCAAGGCCTGCACCTTTGCCCCCAAGCAGCATCTTGTTTTCCCCATCCGCCTCATCCAAGAAGTATATTGGCTTAATGACGTGCGGGGATCTGCCAAAGCTGCTCTCTTCAGACATTGCTGGATGGTGTATCTTTTCCATACAGGTTTAAAACATTGTGTATTTTAAGATACAAAACTTTCAAAAAAAACCTTGACTGTCCTGAATAGGTGGACTGTATGTCATAGCTTAGTCGTTATACTTTTTCTTCTTTCTGTGAGGTACATGTATGGCTTCATTATTGATATCTCTTGCAGCGTCTACTAGAGATTCTGTAAGTGTCGGGTGAGCATGAATCGTATCAGACATGTCTTGGCTTTTTATCTGCAGCCTAACGGCTAGTGCAGCTTCCCCTATCATCTCGCCTGCGTGGGGTGCGATAATCAAGGCTCCTACAATTATTCCATCTTTTTCAAAAACCTTGAAAATTCCCTTTGTATCGCCAAGACAGTTTGCCTTTGCACTTGCTGCAAGTGGAAATTCTCCAACCTCTCCTTCCAGCTTGCCCACAAAAGCGACCTCAGGATATGTAAAGACGCATACCGGGACAGTTCCGTAATCGATTTCACTTCTTTTTCCCATTATGTTCTGCGCAGCAACCTCTCCTTGTTTTGATGCGACATGAGCAAGTTCGAAGATGCCTGTTACATCTCCTATTGCATAAATATTTTGAATCGTGGTACGCATCTCTTGATTCACAGATATCCCTCTATCGCTAAATTTTACATCACACTTCTTCAATTCAGTCGTGTTTATGGATGGTCTGCGTCCTATGCATACTAACACCTTGTCTGCTTCAATGGACTGCCCGCTGCTCACCACCACTACGCCATTATCCAAGATTTTTTCAACGGCGGTACCTGTCATTACATTGATTCCATCCAAGCGCATGTACTTTTCAACGGTCTTTCCTATCTCTTCACTTTGAAGAGGCATCAGGTGCTCCTGCGCTTCAACTAAAGACACTTTGCATCCCAAGGAGTTAAAGATCGCAGAAAATTCACAACCGCTATAGCCACCACCTATAATGACAATTGATTTAGGCAATTCTTCAAGTTCAAAGATTGTGTCTGTTGAAAGTATTCTTTTTCCGAATGTAAAATCGGGTAAGCAGACAGGGTAGCTGCCCGTAGCGATAACAATGTTTTTTGTTTCCAAAATCTCATCATTTACCATTATTTTATTTTGAGAAATCACATGAGCTTCGCCATGCAAAATATCGATGCTATTATTCTCCAGAAGAGTATTGATCCCCGATGCAAGCCTGCTAACTGTACTTGCCATTTTTGACCTTAAAGTTGTATAATTCAATTCGATATTAGCCTTCAAACCGTCCTTCCTTGCTGCAGTAGATCTTCTTATAATATCTCCTATCGAGTGGAGATATTTTGTAGGAATGCATCCCCTTTGTGTGCAGGTACCACCAAGCCCATTTTTTTCGATAATACAGATTTTGCCACCGAGCTGCGCTGCTCTAATAGCACACGTGTATCCGCCTGGTCCCGCACCAATTATTATAGCATCATACATATAGATAGGAAGTTGTGTGGCAATTGGCAATAATAAAATTGCCTATCTTCTAAGGTTCCATTCATTGCTGCTGTATTTTCGTGCTGCCAGCCATCTTGCATGACTGATTTCTTCTGTGCTCAGGCTATCAGATATAAGCTTGGCTTCAAATTTTGCAGCAAAACTAGTTTTGAGCGATGTTGCCATGTTATCATATGTTGTCCCTGCCAGGCTGGTAACCCTCTCCTTCACGTCTTCAATTATCTTGTCTCTTAGTTTTTCAGAAGGAACTTTCAGAACAGAAAACATCTTGTTTATATCAACACCTAATAGTATGGTGCCGTGCTGAAGCAGTACTCCCTTTCTTCTAGTCTGTGCATTACCCGACACTTTTTTGCCCGCTATGACTATGTCGTTGAGTGGGACAAAACTTGCATCAAATCCCAGCCTGTTTATGGATATCACGATGGCGTCACAAATCCACTTATATGATTCCTCAATGTTTTGAGGATATCTCCTTGATATGAAGGAGTAGGTCAGCTCATACTCATGTAGTACGGCCCCACCTCCCGTCAATCTCCTGACAATATCGACTCCAATTTCTCTACATTTTGTGAAATCTACTTCTTCATTCATACTCTGAAAGTATCCTATTGATACTGCTGCAGGACGCCATCCATAGATTCTAAGAATAGGCACCTCACCAACGCTTTCTGTCAAAGCTTCGTCTATTGCCATATTTTGTGCCGCAGGATTGAATCCGGTTTCAACTGTCCTTATCTTATCATATCTTATTATTGTGCTCATTATGTCTTGCAGCCAACTATCGCTTCTGTCAGAGATGTAGAGTTAAACCCGTAAACCTCGATATCCTTCAGAAAATTATCAATTTCTTGCTTGAGAGTTTCTTTTTCCAATCTTTTGCCAACTAGGTTTGCTTCAAGAATTTCCAAAGCTTCTTCTGGGTAAAGGAAAAAGTCTCCAGAGATTGTAATGCTGCTGATGGTATTTTCTATTTCATCATATTCTAGCATTATCCTAATAAGTTTCTCAGATTTGTATATGTTATGGGCCTTTCTCATCCGTAGCCACTTTAGTCTGTATTTGATAGGGCCGCCACCTCAGATTTGGCCGCCGTGCTGCAGCAACTTCATCTAGCCTACCAACAGGTGTCGACAGAGGTGATTGCTTGACGATTTCTGGGTCTTCTTTCATTTCATTTGCTATCTTTTTTAACGCCAGCACGAATCTGTCCAGCGTTTCTTTGCTCTCCGTCTCGGTAGGCTCTATCATTAAAGCTTCAGGTACTATTAGAGGAAAGTAAATTGTGGGTGGATGGAAACCATAGTCCATGAGCCTTTTTGCTATATTCAGGGCGCTCTTTTCCCCAAACCTCTTTGTAGACAAAACAAACTCATGGGCGCAACGGCGGTCGTATGCAAGGTCAAAACTGTCCCTTAGAAGGCTTTGAAGGTAATTGGCATTCAATATAGCATGCTCTGATACTTTCCTTATTCTAGTGCCCCAAGAGTGGATATAAGAATATGCCCTGACATGCATTCCGAAATTTCCATAAAAGGATCGAACCCTTCCAACTGATTTCTTGCAGTTATAGTCAAGAGAATATCTGCTATCATGCTTGACTACTTGCGGTATAGGCAAATAATCTGTAAGAAATGATTTTACCCCCACTACCCCTGCCCCAGGACCTCCTCCGCCATGAGGGGTTGAAAATGTCTTATGCAGATTAAGATGAATAATATCAAAACCTTGATCACCTGGTCGTGTGATTCCTAAGAGTGCATTCATGTTTGCTCCGTCGCAGTACATCAACGTCCCATTCTTACGCGCAAGGTCAGCGATCTTGGCGGTGTTCTCATCGAAAAGTCCCAGAGTATTGGGATTAGTCAGCATAACGATTGCTGTTTCGGCACTAAGCGACTCTTTGTATTTCAATATATCCATGTTTCCTCGTGAATCAGAAGGGATTGTGATTGTCTCGAGCTTGCAGATTGAAGCTGTAGCAGGATTTGTGCCGTGGGCTGAATCTGGTATTATGGCTTTTGTCCTTTTTTCTCCCTTGTCCTTAAAGTAGGCCTTTGCGATCATAATCCCCAATAGTTCACCCTGTGCCCCAGCAGCCGGCTGCAGAGAAAAATCATCCATCCCTGTGATATCTTTGAGATACTCCTTCAGCTCCCACATCAATTTCAGAGACCCTTGAGTGCACTCTACTGGAGATAGAGGATGGAGGTTGTTGAAACCTTCGGCTCTTGAAGCATCTTCATTTACCTTTGGATTATATTTCATCGTGCATGAACCAAGAGGATAAAATCCAATGTCAACACCAAAATTCATCCTCGAAAGGTTTGTGTAGTGTCTAACAACATCTATTTCGTTTAGATCAGGGATCGGCAGCTCCTCCTTCCTGACAATATCGTTTGGCAAATCGATATAGAGATCTTCTTCTTCTTCTTCTTGAACGTGCCCTGTATTTTTCTCCTCTTCATATTCAAAAATTGTTTTCATTGCTTTTTCATTCTCCCTTTATGGCAGAAACGAAATCTTCAATATCTTGGACAGAATTCATCTCAGTGCAGCAAATCAGAAGATTATTTCCATCCAAATTAACCCCTCCAAGTATTCCTTTTTTGAGTAGTTTTGACTCAATGGTATCTGCAGACTCTGGAGCCCTTATTATAAATTCATTGTAGAAAGGTTTGGTATTTAGATTTCTAAAGCCGATCCTTGCTAATTTTCCATTCAGCAGATGTGCTCTAGCATACGAGAGTTTTGCGACTCTTGTCAAACCGCTCCTGCCCATAAGCGAGAGATAAATAGTTGCGGCAAGCGCCATTAGAGCCTGGTTGGTTGTTATGTTGCTTGTTGCTCTCTCCCTTCTGATATGTTGCTCTCGAGCTTGAAAGGTGAGTACAAAGCCTCTATTTCCTCTCAAATCTGTGGTCATGCCGCAGATCCTACCTGGAAGTTTCTTTAACAAGAAATCTCTGACAGCTATAAATCCCAGGTAAGGTCCACCAAAGCTCAATGGTATTCCAAATGACTGACCTTCTCCTACCACAATATCAGCTCCGTAGTTTCTAGGAGGCTCAAAGATTGCAAGTGAAGTCGGTTCTACAACACAGGTGATAAAGAGAGCACCTACTCTGTGCGCTTGGTCTGCCAAGTAATGCAGGTTTTCTATATTACCGTGAAAATCGGGGTTTTGGGCTACTATGCAAGCAGTATTATTATCTAACTTCTCAGTGAGTCTAAGTTCAGCCGCATCGCAGTATGTCTGTAATACCTCCAGATACTGAGGATGCAGTCCTTCCTTTACGAAAATACTGCTCCGTCCAGTATAAGAGCATGAAAGCAAAGCTGCTTCAGCCAAGGCAGATGCACCTTCGTACAATGAGGCATTTGCAACATCCATCCCTGTAAGAAGGCACACGAAGGATTGAAATTCATATATGGCCTGCAAGGTTCCCTGGCTCATTTCTGCTTGATATGGTGTGTACCCAGTAAAGAGATCCCCTCTTGCCAGCAGGTGGCTCACAGCTGACGGGATATAATGATTGTAAGCTCCTGCTCCGACAAAATACCGCAATAGCTTGTTTGTATGGGCAAGACCTTTCATATGCTGTATTAGTTGAAGCTCGCTCATTGGCTTAGGCAGATTGAGTTTGTCTGTGAAAGCAGGAATGAATTCTTTAACTAGCTCATTTATAGAACCTACTCCGACCAACTTTAGCATTTCTTGTATGTCTTTTTCGGTTGCAGGTATGTAATTCATCGATTTCGTTGCTCTTATTTTAGTTCGCCAATATATCTGTCATACTTTTCCTTTGTCATTAGATTTTCAAACTCTTCATTGTTTGATGGTTTGATCTTTGCGATCCATCCAGAGTCGTATGGAGACTGGTTTATACGTTCAGGTTTTTCAATAAGCTCTTCATTGACCTCTATGATCTTCCCGCTGATAGGTGTGTAAATGTCAGAAGAAGCTTTTACCGAATCGACTATCGCAATGGTCTGCCCTTGTCTGAAGATGCCTCCAGCTTTTGGCAATTCTATTGAAACTATGTCACCGAGTTGTCCTTGAGCAAAGTCAGAAATTCCAATTATTGCCAACTCCTCATCCTCCTCCTCCTTTTCTATCCTAATCCACTCATGTTCTTTTGTAAATTTTAGCTCTGACACAATCTATTTCTCTGGGGCAAATATAAAACATAAAACTTTATCTTTTTTTTGTTCTGGAAAATTACAAATATCGTGCATACACGGCAAGATGATCAGGATAGCATATTTTGTTTTCGCCTGTAGAACCTTGTGCTCGTTATTGTAGCTTCGTACTTTTTGCCTCCAATGCTAATCTGAATTGGTTGATTCGCCAAGACTTTGACGGGTACAAAGCAAAATCCAATAGCTTTTCTAAGCGTAGGCGAATAACTGCCACTTGTCACAAACCCCGCGTCTGTTCCGTCAATGAAAACTTTATTGCCGTGCCTTGCTATTCTCTTTTCCAGAACTTCAAAACCAACAAGTTTTCTTGATGGTTGACTATTGCTCAACGCTTTTTTTCCTATGAAATCTTGCTTCTTGTCAAATTTGATTGTCCATTTTAAAGGCACGTCTAAAGGGGTGGTATTTTCATCCATGTCATTTCCATAAAGCATTAGGCCAGCTTCAAGCCGTAACGTGTCTCGTGCACCCAATCCAGTGGGCTTGATTCCAAATATTTCAGAATATTGCATCAACTTGGTCCATATTTCTATCTTCGAAGAATCAAAGAATATTTCAAATCCATCTTCTCCTGTGTAACCCGTCCTCGAGAGTATGCATTCTATTCCTCCAATATTTACATCAACAACATGAAATGGTTTAACAGATTGCAGGTCCGTTCCTACCAATTTCTGCAACACATCACAAGCGCGCGGGCCCTGTAATGCCAGCAGGCCGGTTCTATCACTTATGTCCTCAACTTGCACTAGTTTAGAATGCTTCGAGATCCAGTCGAAATCTTTGTCCCTGTTTGATGCATTAACTACAACCATGAAGCGATCGCGTCTAAGCCTGTAGACAATTATGTCATCGATTATCCCACCATTTTCGCGGCACATTGGAGAATACATTGCTTGATGATCGGTCATCTTTTCAAGGTCGTTTGTTACCAGCTCCTGGAGACAGGCGATAGAGTGCTGACCTCTAACTTCAAAGCGGCCCATATGCGAGACATCAAATAACCCTACATTTGTCCTTACATTGACATGTTCATCCATGATCCCGGAGTATTGAAGTGGCATCTCCCATCCATGAAAATTCACTAACTTCGCGCCAAGGGACTTGTGAATGTCATAGAAAGGAGTTCGCACTAGCGATCTAAGATGAATCCTTATTATTGAGTATATTGTTCTCATCAAAATACTAACAAGAGAAAGTGAACGAAAGGATTATGGCAAGACTTGAAAAAAAGCCTGAATGGCTTCGCATACGATTGCCTTCTGGGGAAAACTATGTAAACATAAGGCAGACCCTTGCTTCGCTGGGCCTCCACACGGTTTGCGAAGAAGCACGATGCCCCAACATAGGAGAGTGCTGGGGAGGAGGGACAGCTACCATTATGATCATGGGAGACATATGCACAAGAGCTTGTAGGTTCTGCTCAGTAACTAGCGGTAGACCATTGTTTCTTGACTCAGACGAACCGGACAAAGTTGCTAAAGCGATCAAAAAGTGGGGGTTGAGATATGTTGTGATTACGTCTGTATGCAGAGACGATTTGCCTGACGGAGGAGCAAATCATATTGCAAAAACAATAAAATCAGTTAAGGTGCAGTGCCCCGAAACAATAGTTGAACCTCTTATCCCTGATTTCCAGGGGAATCACTATGCTCTAGAGAAGATAATAAATGCAGGGCCAGAGGTTATAAGCCATAATATTGAAACCATAGCCCGGCTCTCGCCCTTAATTAGAGATCCACGAGCCAACTATCAGCAATCCTTGAGCGTCCTACAAAAGGTAAAAGACATTGATTGCAAGATCTATACAAAGTCGTCTATGATGCTTGGCCTCGGAGAAACGGAAGAGGAGATTATCCAGGCGGCCAAGGACTTAAGATCCGTAGGGGTCGACATAGTTTCCATGGGCCAGTACCTGCAACCTACCAGCAGACATCTTCCAGTCAAAGAGTATGTTTCACCAGAAAAATTTGATGCATATAAGAAACGGATTGAAGAGATGGGATTTGCCTATGTTGTCGCAGGTCCGTTCGTCCGAAGCTCGTATAAGGCAGGAGAACTATTTATCAAAAACATGATTAACAGACGATAGTAGCATCACAGCGGCATCAACAATCATACAAACAAGAACTTATTCCCTACAAGATCGAAAACATGCACAAGACTACAGCGCACTACCCCTTCATGCCGTAAGCAAGCTCTGTTATCTTTTTTTCCCAGGAAGTGGCTTTGATAACCCCACTTGCAACAAGTATTCCCCTAGAGCCAAGCTTCACCGCCTTGGAGACATCATCCCTGTCTGATATCCCTGCTCCACAGATGATTCTTGAGCGAGATCCTGCCCCCTCTATGGACTTGGTTATTACTGTAGGATTTTCCTTTGATACAGCTCTTCCGCTGCCGATTAGCTCGGGCGGCTCTATGGCGATAAAATCTGGTTCGAAGGTTGATATCTCGACTACTTCCTGCGGTTCCTGTGCACAGACAATTGATGCCATTCCAAGCATTCTCAACCGTTCTACGAGGCGTGCGATTGAGTTCATTTTTATTCTATGCTCACTGTGATTTATCAGTGATCCTATTGCACCATACGACTTGGCAATCTCGGGTACAGTAAAGCCAGTGCTTGGACCGATTTTTTCGTCATCGACATGCTGACATATTACTGGTATCTCTATCTCCTTTGCGATCAGAGCCAGCACGGGGTGGGGGGGAGCAAGTACGATTTCTACCTGTAACCTCTCAGCAACTTGACGCGCTGATTCACCTAATCTGATGGCTCTATCTGCAGAGATCTCTTCATAGTTTTTGAAATTGATAATTAGAGGATTTTTCAATGTTTACTAATGCCAGGTTTGGTCTGCTTTGTAGCAGCAGCCTTTGTAGCTGCGGCCTTGCTCTTGCCATTCATTATCTCCTCTAGATCTCTGAATTTGCTCTGCAGCTTTGACATTCTAGCCTCGTAGCCCTTGTTATATTCTAATTCGTCTGGAACAAGTGTGGCTGGATGGATAAAACCTTGGCTGCGCATTATCATGGCTCGCTCAGTTGCCCTCATCCTCTGTAAATCCCAGTCAGCAGTTCCAAATCCATCGTGCGGACCTGTCAGCTTGCCGTTGCGCATGCTAAAGAGCAGGCATGATACGATCGGGATAGAATAGTTAAGTGATGCAGCAGAATTGAGCTTGACTGGCATCAGAGGCATATGATGGCTTCCTCTTGTATTGCCTGCTACAAAATGAGGTTCATTGAATGAGCTGCCAGCTTCTTCGGTGGCTGGAAAATTCTTTTGGGTTCTGACTATCGCTATTGGATCATCTTTGCCGACGTAGGTGCCAGCGATGTTGTGAAGCCTGTCAGTAGACGCTGATACGATCTGATCATTACCCTCACTTGACATGACGGAATGGACAACATATCGGCCTGGATACATTAGTGATGCCTCCAGTTCCGCTTTGTCTTCCCACAATTTCAACTCGGCGACCTTGCCGCTCATAACGTCCATTATTCTAAAAATCACGCCTTCTGCAAGCCGCTCGTTGATCAGAATGCCTGTGTTGCTCCCCGCATCGACAAACATACGCCATAGTGGGAAGTTGAATGCACCTGGCTCTGTCTTGTCTGCTGCAAAAATGCAGAATACTTCACTAGGCCGCTCCTCCATTTCAATTTCTGCGACACCCGGCCCCATCCCTTTAACGTTGCCGGAGAATGAGTCTTTGAGAAGGTCCTGTCCTGCTCCGTATAAGCCCTGATCCTTTGCCAATTTTGTTCCTTCAGTGAAGGCGTCCCAAGCAAGCTTGTGAATTTTCTCATCATCGACACCTCGGGTATGGGTCGTTACTATGTGTATATCATCACCTGTATAACCTACATACTGATCTATTAGAATCCCCTTTGCATTTTTTACCACAAAGTTCCTGACTGTATCTAAAAGTTCTACGCTTGGACAGGTGTGGCCGCCTATCCCGCCGATATCGGCCTTGATAGCACTAATGGTAACTCGCATAATAAAACAAAATCATGACTTATCATTTAAAACCCTTCCGATAGCTTACAAGTTGCAACTGAACTGAAAACTGCATGAATTTGTTGACGGTTGTTGCAGAAAATTTCATACTTTCCGGGCGAAATACAAATAAAGCCCATGGGGCGTTCCTGCTCTATGAGCGCTAGCAAAAAGCCACACATGAACCTGGTTGTGACAGGTCACGTCGATAATGGTAAATCCACTACTGTAGGTCATTTATTGGTTGATCTGGGTGCGATTGACCAGAGAACCATCGAGCAATATGCAAAGGAATCAGAAGCAACGGGTAAAGGTGATACCTTCAAGTATGCATGGGTTCTTGATAGCATCAAAGACGAACGCGATAGAGGTATTACCATCGATCTCGCTTTCCAAAAGTTTGAAACATCCAAGTATTTCTTCACACTGATTGATGCCCCAGGTCACAGAGACTTTATCAAAAACATGATCACGGGCGCGTCAGAGGCTGACGCATCAATTTTGGTCATTTCTGTAAAGCCAGGTGAAATGGAAGCAGCTATTGAACCAGGAGGACAAGGAAGGGAACACGCTTTCCTTGCAAGGACACTTGGAGTGAATCAACTCATAGTGGCATTAAACAAGATGGATGATGTTGGATTCCAAGAATCGCGTTACAAGGAAGCTAAAGACGCAGTCGAAAAGATGCTCAAGTTAGTAGGATATAATACGGCCAAGATCAGCTTTGTCCCGATATCTGGCTGGAAGGGCGATAATTTGGTTAAAAAATCGGAGAATATGCCTTGGTACAAGGGACCTACTCTTGCTGAATCACTTGACACTTTAGACCCTCCAGAAAAACCAGTAGGCAAGCCTCTGAGAATCCCGATACAAGATGTATACTCTATTACAGGCGTTGGAACAGTCCCAGTAGGTAGAGTGGAAACAGGTAAGATGAAACCCGGCGAGAAAGTCATTGTGATGCCATCTGGAGCGGCCGGCGAGATCAAGTCAATAGAGACTCATCACACGCAGCTAGAGTCTGCAGAAGCAGGTGACAATGTAGGCTTTAACCTGAGAGGTGTAGATAAGAAGCAGATCAAGCGAGGTGACATGATTGGCGCTGCGGACAACCCTCCAACTGTTGCTAAGGAGCTTGAGGCTCGTCTAATCGTAATTCATCATCCAACAGCAATCGCTCCAGGGTATACACCAGTCTTGCATACTCATACTGCACAGGTAGCCGCAACGATCTCACAGTTTGTCTCAAAAATTGACCCTAGAACGGGTGCAACAACAGAGGAGAACCCGAAATTCCTCAAGACAGGCGATGCTGCCATTGTCAAGATCAAGCCCGTAAGGCCCCTGCCAATTGAGACATTCAAGGACTTCCCAGAAATCGGGAGGTTTGCACTGCGAGATATGGGTACGACAATTGGTGCGGGAGTCGTGTTGAACGTTACTGACAAATACGATCCGAACAAAAAGTAAAGTAGACGATAGAAATGCCACAGGCAGCAAGAATCAAACTGACCAGCACCAACCTCACAACACTTGAAGGTGTTTGTAACGAGATTAGGGGGATTGGTGAAAAGACAGGTATACGTTTGCGGGGCCCCCATCCACTTCCAACAAAAAAGCTAAAAGTAGTCACTAGAA
>DATCWI010000029.1:0-6749 GCA_036566425.1 Nitrososphaera sp. | reverse complement strand
GGTGCATGGCTTGTGTGTCAGTATGTCCTCCACAGGCAATCAAAGTGGACCAGTCAAACCTAGAATATCATGAAAAGTCCGCTGGCACATTCAATGAAGCCTTGTCTAAAAGTGGTGCACCTCCACCGCATGCGCATTAGGGTCCAATAACTGTATTATAATTCACAGGAGCCTAGCAACGGAAGTAACCACATGCCTGAATCCGCCGAGGACAGCTTTAGCATAAAACGGCTGACCGACAACTCCTATAGGGCAATAGACCAGGGTGCTTATGAAATAGATGAACTATGTAGCCATGATACAATAAGCCTCAGAAAAGCCATTAGTTTATGCCCACATGCCCCTTTGATACCTGAAGTGAAATTCTCCTCACCTTCTCATGGAAAGATAAGGAGTAAGGAAGAACCAGTGATGATTGCAAAGACAATGGCAGAGTACGGGGCAACCTGTATATCAGTACTGACACAGCCTTATTTGTTCGATGGCTCACTCGAATATTTGGCGATCATTAGAAAAGCGCTCCCCAAGATGTCCTTACTGATGAAAGACATCATTGTTAGCACCGTACAGGTAGATGCAGGTAAGAAAGTCGGTGCTGATTGCGTCTTGCTTATCAAATCCATATTTGACAATCATCTAGCTGAAGATGGCTTGGAGAGACTTCTTGAATATGGAAAAAAAAAAGGCCTTGAAGTGCTTATCGAAGTGCATACCGAACAAGAGTTTGGAGACGTACTCAAAGCAAAACACGACTTAATCGGCATCAATAATCGGAACCTTGAGAACCTCCAGATAGACATTACAAACACCGAAAAGCTGCTGAAAAGGTATGACAAGGGCAAGGCCTTGATCATAAGCGAAAGCGGCATCAGCAGTCCTGAAGACATACAATACTTGAAGCGGTCGGGAGCAGATGCCTTTTTGGTGGGGACATCAATAATGCAAACATCCAATATCGGTGAAAAAATCGCCAAACTATATTATGCACTATAAAATTAGACATCTCTTAAAATATCCCCTCGAAGATTAAGTGATTCATCTTTGTTAAGAAGCTATCCCATACGAGGCAAATTTGGAAAGTATGGCGGTAAATATATACCCGAAACGTTAGCTCCTGCGGTGGAGGAGCTGGAATCCGCCTACGAGAAATACAAGAGTGACCCAGACTTTCAGAATGAACTTTCTTATTATCTCACTCAATACGCTGGTAGGCCCACGCCGCTTTACTTTGCAAAGAACCTAACAAGAAAGTTAGGTGGCGCGAAGATATATTTAAAGCGAGAAGATCTTCTACATGGCGGAGCACACAAAACCAATAACACCATTGGGCAGGCACTTTTGGCAAAAAAGATGGGGAAAAAAAGGATTATTGCTGAAACGGGTGCTGGCCAGCATGGCGTCGGTACAGCCATAGCATGTGCAGTGCTTGGGCTTTCCGCGGAAATATTCATGGGGTCTAAAGATTATGAACGACAAAAGCTGAACGTTTTTAGGATGAAACTTCTGGGAGCGAGCGTTCATCCCGTAGAGGCTGGGAGCAAGACTCTAAAGGACGCAATAAATGAAGCAATACGAGATTGGATCGCGAACGTAAAAACAACATATTACCTTATTGGCTCAGTTGTAGGTCCTCACCCTTATCCTATGATGGTAAGAGATTTTCAAAGTGTGATCGGTAGAGAAATAAAACAGCAAATTTCAGATGCGGAAGGTTCTATGCCTGATGCTATTGTTGCATGTGTTGGTGGAGGAAGCAATGCTATAGGCTCATTCTATGCATTCCTCGATGACAAAGACGTGGGGCTCTATGGCATAGAAGCAGGAGGTAAAGGGATCAATTCAGGCAAACATTCAGCAAGCCTCGCCGCTGGCTCCGAGGGAATCTTGCATGGCATGTTTACGCGTTTATTGCAGGATGAGCGTGGACAAGTCATTGAAACCCATAGTATATCCGCAGGACTTGACTATCCCGGTGTAGGGCCAGAGCATGCAATGCTGAAAGAGGTCAAACGTGCTAAATACGCTGCATCTACAGACCAGGAGGCTATAGAAGGATTTCTTGCATTGTCCAGACTTGAAGGGATAATTCCGGCTCTCGAGCCTTCACATGCACTTTCATATGCAACGAGACTGGCTAAGAAAATGAAAAAGGATGACGTTATAGTAGTTACTCTTTCAGGGAGAGGAGACAAGGATGTCGAAATCGTTCAAGATTATCTGAGCTCAAAAGAGAGCAGAAAAAAGAAAAAGACAAAGCATGCATAATAGAATCACTGAAAAATTCCATCAGCTTGCGGAAAAGGGCGAAAGGGCTCTTATCTGCTATGTAGTTGCAGGGTACCCAGACATTGCAACTTCAAAGCAGGTTATCGATGCGCTGGTAAACGGAGGTGCAGACATCATCGAAGTGGGCATCCCTTTTTCGGATCCCATAGCTGACGGACCTACTATACAAGCAGCTTCAAACATCGCGCTAAAAAACGGTATGACGCCTCAAAAAGCTCTAAATCTAGTAAGAGCAGTCAGAAGGAAGCACCCAAATCTTCCTATGCTTGCGATGACCTATTCTAATATTCTTGTCCGGCCAGGAATGGAAAAATTCATGTATGATTCCAAACAATGCGGACTCGACGGATTTATTTTGCCAGATTTGCCAGTCGACGAGGCAGGCACATATTCATCCGTGGCTTCAAAGCTTAACCTTGCTACCGTGTTCCTTGTATCGCCAAACACACGGGACATAAGGCTGCGCAAGATAGTTGCCAACACTACAGGATTCTTATATGTTGTATCGGTTTATGGCATAACCGGTGCCCGCAATTCTTTTCAGAAATATACTCTTAACACCATTAGTGTAGTAAAGCGGATCGCAGGGGCGAAAGTTCCAGTGGCTGTAGGCTTTGGAATAAGCAAACCTGTACATGCTAAAATCATGATAGCTGCAGGCGCCGAAGCAATTATTGTAGGCAGTGCAATTATTAACAAGATATCTGATGGCTCGGCTCCAAGGATGCTCATAGATCTGGAGAATTTTGCAAGGTCAATGAAAAGGGCCTGCAAAATCAAGTATGACAAAACACATTAACACAAGCTCCTAAAAAGATATGCAATGAATGAGAGAGAGCTTAAGTCATTATTTTGCAGCTCGCTAAGGTCGAATCATCTCAAGAATAATGATCTTATACCAACATCGGAGATAAGGGTAGTTGAAGAGGCACAATGCCGCAGTTTTGACCTTTTGATTGCGGCAGTGACGAAGGTACCTGACATACATGACTATGAGCACTACGACAACATCCTTGTAAGGACTCAATTGCTTAAACAATTTGCCCTCCATGAAAGATGTAGAATAGATTGCATCCGATTTTACCCTGTCGAACTTAAGTCAGATGATGATGTATTAGATGAGCGTCTGCCAAAGCAGATAATAGACGCAATATTGGCATTTGGCTTGTCCATATTGGTTCTTGACAAGAACCACTCAAAAAGGGCCCGTAGTCTTGGAAAATTTTTGCCAGCGACTCTAATATGCTACAGCGGCATTGATGACTACTTTGAAGTAGTTTCTACCTTTGATCGAATTATTTCAAGTGGTGTACTGAATATAAAGAAGACTGTCTTGGCTAAAGCGCTGGAGGGCACGGAGATCGGCAACAAAGCCTATAGCCGCCTTGTAGCACTAGAACATATTTTACAAAAAATCTTATTCAATCAGATATATTTTGAAAATCTAGGATTGACTGAAAGAGAATTAGAATTTCTTCAAATGATAGGAGGTATAAAGCCCCCACTCCGAGAAGAGAAGAAAAAGCTGTCAAAGCTGATAAAGGAAACGGCAAACGCAAAGATGACAGATTATTTTTAGTCAGTAACTTTTAAAATAGTTCTATTTAACTAGAAATAGTCTTTACTTAGGTCTTAGAGTACATTCATACTATCCGTTATTATTCGATGTGTTTGACTAATACTCAAATGAGTCTTCTAATTGAAGAAGAAGAACTAATAGAGGGCGTACCGGTGTGCGGTGCAAACCTGTCGTCACCAGTAGTCGACACTGCGTACTACATTGATGAGGTCCATTACAGTGTAGGAAACAGGATGTACATTGAGAATGCAGACTAGAAAGAACAACCCCCAAATTCCCGACATAGACGAAGAACGGGACATAGAATTAGAGAACATAATAGGAAACCTTATGATAGCGCAGTATCAGGTTGATAAGCTGCGCTCAAGGCTAAGCGAGCGTGTCGGAGGATACGGCTCTGCAGGCAACAAAAAAGCTTCTGCACATATTTTCAAACACAATGAGAAATGGTACAAGGTAACAATCAGAGTTGATGAGATGGCGATAAGCCAGCGCGACCTGACGGACGATATCAAATAATGAGTGACCAGGAGCACACTTATTTTTTTCTTAAAATGGAAGCACGATGCCGGAATTGTCTCGAGAATAATGAATGAAATTCAGAGGCACCTGCAGCTTAATGCCACCGTGCTCTACAATTACTTCGATCTCATCAAGCGAATCCGATGCTTCAGTTCCCTCTAGTCTTTTTATTATTACATGAATTGATTCATGAGAGATGAGCTGCTCCATGAAGGGCTCTGCGATTCTAACAAAGTTATTAATACCTGCCTTTGCCTCCTGCTCTGACAGGACAATTAACATTGTCTGGTCATGGTATGTAAAATACCCCACTATCGACCCGTCAACAGAACAAGCAAAAGCAAAATCATTTATCCCCATATTATGATCTTTTTAGTTACTTGCATACTAGGCAGATCAAATTAATCTTTGTCGCCATAGAGAAGTTTTAACTCTTCAAAGCTAAGCTTTGATCCTGCTTGCAACTTCTTCTTTGCCTCTTCTTTCACTTTGAAAAGTGCATCATTTTGCTGGACAAAACCATACTCCTTTCTCTGCTTTCTTCTCATCTCAGACATAGAATCGAGCCGTGCATTGATAGCATCAAATTGTTTTGCTATGCTGTCGTACCTTCTGAGATAAGATTGATGCTCTGAGGTTAGTTTTCTTTTTGAATCGTACAAGCTATCCAATGCTGCATTTATCTTAGATATCTTGTCCCGAAGCAAGTTTCGCTCTTCATCTAGCTGCTTTAAGATGTTATTGGTAAATGCAGATTCCTGGGACACTTGTGAAAACTGCTCCCTTATCGTTCGCGTAGCCTTTATCGCTTCTAATTTCATCGTAGCATCCTTTATCCTGGATAAAATCTCATCCTTTTCCCGTTCGCTCCTATAGTCCTTGGCATCGATTCTGTCTTGATTCTTTCGTATTAGTGTCTGCAAATCCTCCTCCTTTTCTGTAGGGATTCGAGCCTCCATCATTGAAAGAAAATTTCTTGACTGTGAAAGTTTTTCACTTATTGACAAAAGCTTAGAATTATGACTCTCTACTTCAGTTCGTATTTGCTTTAACCTATCAGTGTGAGAATCAAGAAGACTTCTCTGCTCCTTAATGCTGTTACCTATCGAGCGGAGTTGATTCTTGTCAATGTCAATGATCTTGTCTGACAACTCTTTGAGTTCGCTGGTAAGCTGCCGCTTTTGCGCAACAAGATCGTTCCATCCGAGAGACTCCAAATCTTTCTCCGACAATTAATTAAGGCATAAAGAAGATAATATAAAAATATAGCAGGTTGTCACCCTTCAGGAGATACCGGAGAAAAATATAGAGTGTCTAAAAGAGAGCAATTGGCATCAATCCGTTTTCGTCTGTGGAAAGATCCCCGGTAGTAAGCATAGGAAAAAGATCAGCCAATAGGTACTATTAAGGTACATTTTTGCTTAATAATTCTAACTAATCCAAATATACACAGTTACTGGTACCCTCGCATTGCTTAAGTCAATCCACTAAGCCTTGTCTCGTACAAAATAACAGAATTTTGTGCCTTGCTAGGTACGGCCTAGTTCGTGTATATCTTTTGAAGTAATCTGGACACGGTAGGGGTATTGTAAACCCATCTGTGTATATCCTTTAATCAATCCTTTGTGAACAAGGTAATTGAGATCTCCTGCGACTAAATTAAATTCAGCCTTTTCTATTCCAAGAGGTTGGATAAAGTTTAGGTCAACAGCAATTGTTTCCTTGCTGTGATCTCAAGAATTATGTAGATTCAATTTCCTGAGTATCTTTGATTTAATCCCTTTATGTAACTCTGCGATATCCTGTTGTATTCTTTCTACTGCGTCAATACAACATTCTGTGCTGGATATCTACAAAATATTTTTCACCTAAAGGTATTTCTCCCTTAATCAAGCCACTTTGTGCTGAATAGTCGACAGTTGAGTATGCAACATCAGAGATATTTGAAGAAATCCCGCCTCATGTAATACTTCCCCATTATCTACTGGCTTAGCAAAGCCCCATAATAAAATTTTTTATGCGATGTCCTAATACAATTTTATCTATTTGATTCTCGACCATATGACCTGCGCGTTGATTGAAGTATTTAACTGATAGACCTATCGGGGGAGAGGGGGAAGGAAGAATGATAGAACCAACATGATGGAAAAGTAGTCTTTGAGATGTGCCCCCTCCCCCATCGGTGCACCACTCATTATATACTTCCCCCAAGATTAAGATGTAATGACAACAGCTTCAAGAAATGTAGCAGAATTAGAGATAGAGGATATCGAAGGTATTGGGCCAACTACAGCCCGCAAGATGAAGGAAGCAGGAATAAGTTCAGTTATGGAGCTTGCGACAGCAATACCAGAGGAGCTCG
>DATCWI010000001.1:0-9655 GCA_036566425.1 Nitrososphaera sp. | reverse complement strand
CTGAGCTCCTCTTGTATATCGCTCTCGTTATCCTTTATGATGGGTTGTTGCTGGATATATTGTCGTTATTGTTATTGTTGTCCGCCTCATTACTCATTTTTATGCCATCATATCCTCCAGAGATAGGTTTGCTACTGTTGTCGTCTTGGATGCTGTTGTTGGCTGCTGTTTCCTTGGCTGTTGTTTTGGTGTTGATGATGATGGATGTGTCTCTGCAAACTCCCTCTCAAGCTGTTCTCCCTCTTCCTCCTCTTTTACCGCTTTTTCCGTCACTCGGGGGGTGGAATTATCCCATTTGTGCCAAGCCTCCTTCTCCGCAATGATGACATCCAGTTTTTTCTTCTCCTGCTCTATCTCTCGCTGGCTCATATTGAACTGCTGCTTCTTCATGCGGTAGTGACCCATCCAGAACTGCACGCAGAACCGCAGGAATGATGTCAGAGTATCATGGTCAATGATACCAAGATCGTAGCAGTCATGCATTGCAGGGTAAATCGTATCCTGAAGTTCGTCTTCAGTTACTCTGAACCCGATAATTTTTGTTTTATCAAGTTGTTGTTTTGGAACAACAGACATCTTTTTTCTAATCGATTTTTCTATCGATAGGGGAGGATTTAAAGTTATCGAATATTCTTGTTAAACAGTTTAACAGGAAATTTTGTTGTACAGTTTAACAAAATCTATAGGAGCGTTTTTTGTTGTGCCTAGTTGTGCAATGCACGCTTGCAAAAGCGTTCATAATGGCATACCATAATAGGTTGCTCTCGTAAGGGTCTCTATAATGATGAAGGGGTTCAGCAAGCGTGCGTAGTGGTTTTACACACTGTTTTGCACAGGCATTGCACGACGACTTTGACCATTTTTGTTAAACTGTACAACATTTCGTGTTTAACAGTTAAACAGACAACTGGAAGGAATATACTGAAAAGAATCCCGAATTGATTTCTGTCAGGAAGTTCTATAACGTCATTAACTCTTCCTTTTTGTTCTGGATCGTTGACGGTATGCAGACTTGTGTTTTATCCCATCGACACATCTTTGCCATTTGTCGTGGGATGTCCAGCCATATTGCTTCTTCATTATATGACAGACGGCGTATGGATTGACAACTTTATACTTTCTTGAAGGCATACAGGTAGCTTATAATAGTGGATTATTACATAAAAAAGTATAAGATATGATGATTCCAGAACAACAACGGTCGTACGCAACCCTCCAAGACTTTTGGCCGGTCGGTATAATAGTCGTGGTCGGAATCGTGATAGGACTCCTAGCAATGGCGGCTCCACGGTGAGAGAATAGAGATACTATGAGCACTCCATACCCATCTCCATCCCCGTACCCATACCCAAACGATCTTTGTATACATATAAGCCCTGAAGCACGGTTCTGTGCTAGTCCGCTACTCGTCGGCATTCTAGTCTGTGGTCTTGGAGTGATCTTTATACTGATAGGGGCTGCCGAGGGTTGTTGTTCGGCTAAAAATGCGTTGGAATGAGACCCATGACAGATTATCGCGTATAATGATGCCCGGTGCCGACCCAAGGTGATTTATAGGGTTAACCGTGCGATGGACAACCCTGATCCTTGGTCTATCCACCTCCATCGCCATATGAAAAATTCGGGCGTTGCGCACATGCCTTCGACGTGCCGGGCTTGAGAAAATACGGGCATAGAGAGCCGAACCACAACTGGATGAGCGCAATGATGACGGGGTACATGTATGGGGGAAAAGAGGGGATGTACGCAGCTGCAGCAAACTACCTTATGCAGGATCTCATGAGCGATGTATGCTGATATGTGTACAGTGGGGTATGCGGGAAGAGATCTCTGAGTCGATGCTAAACTATGGGCTTGTTGTGAACCATCATTCTCACAGAAGAAGAAGAAGAAGGCCGGTCAGGAGCCGGGCTCGTCCTAGGAGTAGTAGTCGTGGGGGAGAGAGAAATCATCTGGCGGCAGGGGGGAACGGTATATAGCGGTTATTGATATGGTCGCCTACGAGATGTATTGTATTCCCATCCTTGTCTATCTCGAATACCCTCTACCCGTTATACGCCAGCTTTTAATCGCAGGATAATCTTGGCTATAGTAAGAGAGAGAGAGAGTTTTATTTGATATGTGATGGTGGTCAAAAGAATTGTGTAGTACGCTTATACATGGTGGACATGCGACAAGCAGGGGTGCAAGGATATATAGCTGGAACAAGCTGGTTCCCATGGTGGTCTTGAAGATACTCGCACAGAGACCAACGCATAGAGAGATTTTGTTGTTATTGTTGAAGGTAAAAAAATATCATATGACACAAAGAACGTTGGTGTATGCTAAACCTAACCCCCGGTGGTGCATCATTCATTATATACCACCTCTTTGTGAGAATAGAATTGGCAGACGGAGGCTAGCCATTGTGTAACCCCGATCGGTCTGGGCGACCGAACAACGATCTGTCTCTGCCATTTTACTACAAATTTTACTTGTAGTTACTAGAAGTAGGTAGTGAGAGCAGTATGTGTTTTTATGCATTCGCGGGAGCGTAAAAATTCTATCCCCCACCTGCAATAGAAAATAGCGCTACCCCCCTCTCCCCGAAGTGCTAGCTAAGTTAAAAAATGCGCATTGCAGCTCGTAATAATGAGCTGCAAAAACATATGCCAGCGACTGGCTATTAGTCGCAGTAATTTTGTCAAATCAAGCCCATATCTAGCTGGTCTGCGCTATTGCAGAGAATGCGAAGTGTACCTCAAGAGCAACGAGAAGTACTGTCCTTGCTGCGGACGTAACCTGCGCACTAGACCAACAGCGACTGCGGCCAAGATAAGGCTAAGGCTGGTAGCTATGAGGTGATTGACAGATGGGGACAGTCATTGACGACGACGTCATTTCAGAGCGAATAAGCTTTTTGCAAGACACTCTTGCTCTCCTTCTACCAGTGAAAAATTGCCAGGGAGTGGTCCACCAGCCGCCAATTGGTTAGGAGTAAGTGTCGAGTTGACAGGACTGCTGCCCGTGCTAGCGCTAACATAGCTTGGCACTGCACTTGTAATGACTAGTAACAGGCTCGCTATGACAGCCGCAACGACAGGAACAGTCGTGTTATTTTTTCTTTTGCTATATCCGAACAGAGAGTTCATTATCAATCGCTCTCCCTCGTAGATTTGGTCGAGTCGAGAGTAGTAACATAGTAGACGATAAAGCCATTGTTTGTCTCGTAGTAGACCCGGCCTCCATACCCTGAAGTGATTAGGCCATTTGTGATCATAGGTTCCGTAAATTCAGACTGGGCGAGAGGATCGCCGGTCAGCATGTTGCGCCAGACGACCTGCTCAGTATAGTTGCCCGCGCTAATCTCTTCCGACGTTGCGTTGGGATTTATCTTAGAGACGACTAGGACCCGCTGGTCTTTTGGACCAATCATAGTCTGAAATCCTGACGTCGCTTCGTCGACAGTCCACACAGCCGTCAGATTTCCAGTATTGGGGTCTACCCTGATGCCGGCCAGGCCGTTTACGCCCTGATCTGCTGAAGTAACAAAGTTGTTTTCTTTATCAACGGCGGCCTTGGGCGGGGCGAAACTCTGCTGGCCGGGCTCCAGCGGTCCAAACGGGGTGACCGACTGGATGTTCGTGGGGTCGGATTGGCTGATGTTACTGCTCGCGGGATATGTGATGGGCGCCTGCTTGTCAATTATGATTGCTGATAAGTTCGAAAGAAAGTATCAGTTTGTGATAGCGGCCTTGCCACAGTAGTAGGTCCATGAATAAAAATGATGATGCAAAATCGGACGGCATATGATGGGCTTTACAGAATGAGCACTCTAGTAGAATCATTTTGCCGTCAATCTACTTCTGTGGCTGTATATTTCGCCTTTGTCTCTCCCGTTCCAAAATATCCCTATCTTAACAGTAAGCCATGTCCCTAACTTAACACCCTAAGTCCCTAATTTAACAGGGTGTCTGAATGTCCCCAAGATTGAACAGTGTCCGCCACACAGTTCTGGTAACTTGGCGGGAGAGAGCCAAACTTCACGAAGGAAAAGTGCGTCTATCTCCGCATAGGATGACACTATCTAATTATCAAGAAAAAAGAAGATAAGTGGATAGTTTTGTTTGACTATTTCTCTATGTCATTATCCGGCATGGACGGCGAAATATATCATCAGTTTCTAACAAGCTGCCACAGCGCTTGCATTTTACTCTAAAATATGTAAAATTATTCTCTCATTATTGGGATGTACCTTCGCTAATTAAGAAAATGGTCGCTAACTATTCAATCTGGGCGAAAAGCTGCTTGCTTAAATACCCGACACACGTAGCAAAAGAAAAGTGGCGAAATGATTTAGCTAGCAAAACTACTACTGTGATGCTTGTAGACGACGAACCCGATTTGCTAGCCACAACTAGAATGATGTTAGAAAAGAATGGTTATCAGGTTCACTCTTTTGGTATGCCAGACGAAGCCTTGCACCACATTAAAGAACAAGGCTGCAAAGCTTGCGTGCTTGTTGTTTCTGATATTAGAATGCCGGGCATGGGTGGGCTCGAACTCGTTAGACATATCAAAGAAATACGCCCAGAAACGAAAGTGATTCTAATGTCTTCATTTATCATTCACATGGGTGAATTCGAAAATGTATCGCCTCCGCTTATAGATAGTTTTGTAAAGAAACCGTTTACGACAGCTGACCTTGTTGAAGCAATAAAGAAATGCGTAAAGGCACTGTAATGGTCTAAAAGCAAACGACAAAGCTTCTGGGGTTAGACATCGGCCCAAGCCAGGCGAGGGTATATAGCTGCCTTTCGCCTGCATTATCTCACTTTCTTTTTGCAATCGCAGTAAACTACAAAATAGGCTTGGAAAAGTCTAACAGCATCTTAGATGATCTATCACTATTGTTTGCAGATTTCAACTTTAAGGACACATGGATAGAGTCAGGACCTTCTACAGGATAGCAAAGGAGAACGGCCGCAGGGGCTGCTGGTAGTCAAGCTCAAGGACTGCTACTACTATTACCTGAAATACATGTCGAGGACGGCAAACGGCAAAAATTGAGCGTCCCAAACTACGACGACGACAAGGACATCGTGATATACAAGCCGCCAAAGCAGGTCTCTGGCACCTACGCAGACGGCGACTATTTTACGACGAGAACGCGAGACGTTTGCAAGCCTGCCTGCATGCCCAATGCAAAGACGGCGGCTGAGATAAGAGAGAACCCAAGTCGGTACCTATGCGCCCTCGGCTACTTTAGCTTTGCAAGCCTGACCGACATCAAAAGCCTCTCGCCGGCTCACTCTCTACATTCACTCTGCAAGCGAGCCGTACAACGAGGAAATGATTCGATTCTGAACCACGAGCGGGTAGACAACAACTGCCTTGACAAGTTTGGTATGGAGCGGCACCAGATAATACACTGCTCCGGCCACGCAAGGAGCCCCGCCGACCTGTTCCGCATCGTGACCGAGATAGATGCCGCCAGCGTGCTGTTCCCGGTGCACACCGAGTGCCCCGAAATGCACGTCAGGGCGACAAAAAAGATGGCAGCAGTGGTCGAAGAGGGCAAGACGTACACACGCTCTAATAATTCATCACAACGACCTCATTCTCTAGATGCCTTGAGACAATCAATGGGGTAGTAAAAGAAGTTTTTGCCAAAAGAATTCTTTTGGCAATTCCTCGCTAATCATATACTTCACAGGCAAAAATGTCGATATTTGAACGGCTGTGTGTGTATGTCCCAGAGGCATCATGCACAAGATATTTTATACTGCAGGGCATGTTAACGAGGCAGAGAGAGAGAGGTAAGTACGGGACGACAGACTCGTGGGTAGACTGCTCAGTATGCGGCAAGAGGTACGGATCGTTCATGTCCTCTTGCCCCCGCTGCGGCATTGCAAATTCATTCGCTGTCGAGCAGCCGCCGGCAGTGCCGCCAAGAAGAAGCTCTGGGGTCAAGATTGCGCTTGGAGCCGGGGTCGCTATTGCCGTAGTTGCTACGGTCGTGCTGCTGCTGGCGCCCGCGCTGCTGTCAAGCACGATGCTGCCGGAACTTTTGAATCGTGAGAGCAATCCGGCTATTACTATTTTGCAGCCGCAGAGCCCCGAGCCGAGGTCTGTCCCGCGCGAAGAACTTGTGCAGCACGCGCTTGACCTGATAAACAAAGATAGGCAAGAGTTTGGCCTGCCCCCGGTAGAGCTCAGCCAAAACCATGCCGCCCAAGCCCATGCAGAGGACATATTTCAGACCAAGCAGATATCCCACTGGATGTCAAACGGTGAAAAGCCGTACATGACCTACACGAAATATGACGGCGAAGGCAGCCTGCATCAGAATGTCGCCATATCCGGCTTTGAAAAGTCCGAGTACGAAGAATGCTGGAACGAGGTTATGTATGACTGCGAAGAGATAGAGCCACTGTCTACGATAGAGGAGCTGCAGTACCAAATGATGTACGGCGACAAAGAATGCTGCAACGACGGCCACAGAAACAATATCCTTGACAGCCGGCACACCCACGTGAGCATCGGGATCGTCTATGACAATTATTACCTTGCGCTCGTGCAGAATTTCGAGAACAATTATGGGCTTGATATTGACGTCAGCGGCGACCAAGCCAAGGTATCTGGCGAGCTTGCTGCAGGCACCCTTGAGCAGATCGCAATTTATTATGACGAGATGCCCACGCCGGAGATTTACGAGCAGAACAAGCGCTTGTTGTCGTACTCTACCGGCGAGCTGGTCGCCACAGTCGCCAGGCCGCTGCCGCCGGGATATTATTACGAGCAGCAGGACGGCCACAGGCTCATAGTGGCCAACAGATGGAACGCACAGGGCGACTCTGTCGACGTGACGTTCAACCTTGCAGAGGCGGTAAGCAGGGGCGACGGCGTTTACACGCTCTTTGCCGTAGTCAAGCACGGCGACCAGACATTCCATACTACGTCGCACTCTGTATTTGTCGATTCTAGCTGAAAGAAAGATCGGGCACTATAGTAGTAGTAGTAGTAATAGCCTCACTGTTGCTGGTTGATTGAACATAAAGAAATAATAATCATAAAATTCTATTGAGCCCCTGAGATTAGAGATCGTATAGTGAAAAGGCGATTTCTAACGCTTTTTAAAGTTCTCCATATAGCGTTGTGGACTAATCAATGCTAATTGGCCTGACTCTTGAACTCAGCCTTTAAGAATTTTTAAGGTGTTTTCAAGCTGATGCTTACTTTTCTTAAAATAATATGCGCTACCAAAGCCCACTGCCACCGCGAGCCCAATTGCAAGCCATGCAAATGAGTCAAACGCCGGTGGGGGAGAAGGAGACTCTAATTGATCTTCCTGGGCATTGGTCTTAGTGCTGGTGGTACCTGCCTTGTGGTCTTGCATTTGCATGTTCATATCTGCGCTCATATCCATGCTGTTGTCATGACTAGAGCTTGCTCCAAGAGTGACATCAAAGCTGTGGTTCAGATCATATGCGCTTATCCTTTGGACAATAAGATCTATCGTCCAGTTTCCGGTCTGGCTCAAGTAGCCCCCAATAGCAGAATACCTACCACTGTCGTCTGTCTTGTTAAGGGTAGCCACTATTGGGCCGATCCTTGCTTCTGGATTTGTGAAACGCAGAAATACTGCATTTATGTTTTGAGGAGACGAGCCCACTGTATCACGCAGCGTGACAGTAAATGTATTGAAGCCGGCATGGAATGGTGTTATTTCAAAGGTTGTGTCCACGCCGCTAATGGTGACTTCTTGTGAGAATCCAGGGGTGCCAGTTTCCATTCCCGCATTAGGAGTTGTTCCTGCTTCTTGCTGTTGATGCATCTGAGACGGGGGAGATGTTATCGTGAGAAGGGATGCTGCAAATAGAACCGCAATACCAATAAGCGATTCTATCTTTACTGTTTTGCCGAACTTTGAAACTGTACCGTTAGCAGTATTGCTGATTGTATTTGATGGAGATGTGGAACCTTTTTTCTTTGATCCTATACTTGCCAACAAAACTATGTTTTTATGCACCTTTACTTGATGATATGCGCCAAGAAGAATCACTGGCAAAGCAGCGGACAGCTTGATTATCAGATTGATTCCATACTGTGTGTAGAAAAGAGAATCTAATGTGTGAAGTTGGATCCATGCCATATAGACCCCCGTTACTCCGATTATACCTAGAGACGCCGTTGCCAGCAATGAAAATCGCGGAAGGATAAGCGATAGGTTGTAAGCGCTCTTGCCTGCTTTATCACTCTTTATCGCAAGGAGAAGCACTGCAGAGAAGTAAAATAGTCCTCCTACCCATGCAGAGACAGCCATAAAGTGAAGCCAGTCAGCAAATACTGCAAGTGAAGGAAGAAAAGTCACAGCAGAATTGTGACTCAACATGCTGTTTGAAACGATACTCGTTGCACCAGCAACTAAGATAGCTAATAGAATAGCTGACGAAGGCTTTCTTTGTAAGGTTGTTGCATTCTTCTTTACCAGCACTAGATACATTAATGCCAGTGCAATAATTATTGTCGATGTTGCTACGCGCATAATCCATACCGTTCCAGCTGGAGAATCGAAAATCAGCGATCGTACAGTCGATAGATATTGGTCACTACCGCCTGCTGTATCAAGATTGTTAGCCTGTAAGAATACTAATGCAGTTCCGCTAATGGCAATAGATAGTGCTCCCGCGATTAAAATGAGGACGAACCTTTTTTTTGCAGATAATGTCAAGTCGAACGAGAACTGATTGGCATGATTAGATGAATTAAAGAAGAGACCTCCTTGCAGCACAAAGTATGCTATGATGCCTCCTACGATCGCAGCCTGCGACACAATAACAGGCCATCTCAACAGTGCGTCAACAGTCGATGTAACATACGTGACTGCCTGAGGCTGTATCTGTTGATTATCAATATTGGTAGGATTAACGTTTCCTACTCCAAAAACATATCCTCCTTGTGTGATGTGACCATCATCAAGAGACATGGTGCGCCAAGAAACGGTGTAAACTCCATCTTCTGCAAGTTTAGTCTTATCTAGAGTCACTGTGGCTTGTCTTCCGTTTGAGCCTGATACCGTAAAGTCATCATTATCTACTCTTTCATTTTTTGAGTTGGTTACATGTATGTAACTGATTTTTGGGTCGGGCCTTTCAGAAAAAGACATTACAAGTTGAGAAGGGACAGAAGAGCCTTTCTCTAGTATTGAGTTTGGCTCTATCGAATAAGTAGAAGGAATTGCATGGCCGTACGCCATAGGGGCGGTAGGCTGGATAATAATAATAATAATAGTAAAAATAAGCCATGCTCCTAAAATCACCGTAAGAGCAAGAGGTTTGAACAACCTCAGTCTAGAAGGGGACAGAAGGGGCACCATTGTTTTTTCTTCTCTAAATTAAAAAATTGATTAGAGAGAATTTAACTCTCACCATTCTTTTTCTTTGATATACTGTGTAGCCCATCTAGCAGTTCCTATAATCCCTGTAACAGCTGCTGTGCATATCATCATCATCATATCATGGAGTAGGACTAGTGGTAGTAGTAGTGGTGGCTGTTGTCGAACCTGCGGATGTGTTCATTGATGGCATTCCGCTCTGTAACTGTTGTAGTGTAGTTGCAATCTCGTGGTTTGACATAATAGGCTCAGGGAATCCTGCATCAGATATTGGTGCAG
>DATCWI010000008.1:0-13985 GCA_036566425.1 Nitrososphaera sp. | reverse complement strand
CTGCATCTCTCTCGTCTTGCTCTCAAGAAGCCACCTTCCGTACGTTTGCGGTCTGCTTGCAGCATAGACAAAGAAATCCTTGACAACTATCGCCACACCTTGTATTATAGGGTATCTTGTGCCACATTCTTTACATCTCAGGAATCCCTCATCACACTCGCTAGGCCCCTCCATTTCTAAGCTTTCAAGTTGGAGTCGCAACTGCTTATCTGGGTGTTGAAGACAGACAAGGTGGTGCGCAAACTGGGTCTTCATGCTTTCATATGACAATAACTGCTTCATATATAAAATCAAAGGAGTCCATCTTCATGCAGCTTGTCAAGTAACGGCGATAAAAAATCGCGCACTTCCTTTTCGCCTAGATTGAACGTTTCAACGATTCCCAGCGCTATTGAAAGCATGTTGCGATCTTCTCTTGCAGTATATACTGCTGAACCTGCAATATTGAAAGATTGGGCGTTATCATGTAACCACTTTTTCCACCTGTTGGTTCTCTCAATGTTTGCTTGAAGTGAAGAAATAACATAGTCAATCTTCATTCCCTCGTTGTTATCAAGGAGGTTCAGCTTAGACATTGGAAGCAAAAGTGTTCCTTCTGTGACTTGAGCGTGGATTCTATTAAGTTCAACAATGGCTTCTTCATGCTCTGGCTCGGTATCGCTGTATGTTGGAAACAGGTATCCTGCAAGATTGCCGCCCCAGTCATAGATCTTGTAGAGCATATCGTCATATTCTGTCTTCCACTTGATACCCTCTCCTTTCTTGCCAAATATCCGCAACTGATTTTGTATGCATAACTGTCTCACATATTTCTCTATGTAATATGTCGCTAGCGATAATTCAAGGGTTAGGACGCGAGTCACAGATATCTTGTTGACCGTTGACTTAAATTATCCCTAAGGGTTTAACCGATACATGTCAGAACCATCACAACCATCACAAGAACAGACAACTCAACGTAAAGAAGGACCACATGACACAATATACATTGGCAAGAAACCACTTATGACATACGTAACGTCAACTCTGATCCAGTTGGCCAACCAGCCATCCGTGACAATCAAGGCAAGGGGCCTAAGCATTGGACGAGCCGTAGACGTATCGCAGATTACGCTGAAGAGGATGGAAAATGCCGGATACAAAATAGGCGACGTAAGGATTGGATCTGAGACAGTCCAATCGGAGGACGGCAGGACACGAAACGTCTCTACGATTGAGATCGAAATAAGGAAGAGCTAGACCTGCTGTTTCTTTTACTTTTTCTCACTGTCTCTTTCTAATACTATCGAAGTTAAATCATGAGCATTCCTACCGCCAGCACAGCTGCAATCTATCTTGTGCATCTAAACCCAATGACTGTTGCTCATGAATCAATAATTTCGATGCTCAAAAAGAAGTACCACGTCTATATCTTCCCAGTTCGCTTTGTTAAAGACGGGCTGGAGATAAATACAAAGAGTCTCCCGTTTTCATACTCTCTTAGAAAGGAGATGATTGAGTCTGTCTTTGGCGACTCTGTCGTAGTGCTTCCAGAATACACCTTCTATGCACCATACCGTAAGTATTTACCGCCACTTCTTTCCTCACGGTCATGGAAACTCCGTGATCAGATAATTTCACAGATAAATGAAAAAAAGTTCGTATCATACACCGGCGACAAGGCTGAGCGGCTTATGCTTAAGGCATATAGGCTCCATCCTATCAAAGCTGACAGGCTTGAGATTTCTGCATCATCGATCAGGGCGAGCCTATATAATCAAGTGGCTGAAGGGGAAAGTGACGAAGAATGGCGCAGAAAAGTACCTGAAACAGTAGCACAAATCCTCAAGAAGAACTGGAATATTGTGGAAAAGTTCGCAAGAATGGAAGATAATACTACTAGGATGATGGGCATGAAATTCCCCCAGGAAGGCTACGAGTAGTTCAAGATTTTTATAAGCCAGTGAGGGATCGTGCCTTTACACATGAGGGAAAAAGGCGGCGAGTTTGTCTGGCTTGATGGCAAGCTCGTGAAATGGGAAGACGCCAAAGTTCCAATCTATACACATGCCCTTCATTACGGCACTGCGGTCTTTGAAGGTATACGTGCCTATGCAGCCAAGAACAATGTCTACATTTTTCGCTTAGAAGACCACATGAAGCGACTTCATCGCTCTGCTCGGGTTTACTCGATTTCGCTGAAATATTCTGCTCTAGAGCTTGCGAATGCTACAGTCGAACTATTACAGGAGAATAAGGTCAAAGAGTCATGCTATATTCGTCCTCTAACGTTTGTAGGTATACACGGTATTGATCTTAATGTGACAAAGGATTCGCCGACCCATACTGTTATAATTACGTTCCCATTTGCAAAGTACTTTAAGGGTGAAGGCATCAGTGCTTGTGTCTCTTCGTGGAGGCGCATACATGACAATATGATCCCTCCACTTGCCAAAGCTGCTGGCAACTATCTCAATTCAGTTCTGGCAACACAAGAGAGCAAGCGCAACGGCTATGATGAATCAATTCTCCTTGATTTCTACGGAAATGTAAGTGAGGCCTCGGGCGAAAACATCTTTGTTGTTCGGCACGGCAAGATCTATACGCCGTATTTCGCCGATTCAGCGCTTGAAGGCATAACGCGAGAAACTGTCATGACGATAGCAAAGGACTTGGGCCATAGCGTCATCGAGCGTCAAATTGCAAGAACTGAATTGTATATGGCTGACGAAATATTTCTTACTGGCACTGCAGCAGAGATAGTTCCAGTAACCAGTATAGATGGCCATCCTGTGGGCATCGGAAAGGAAGGCCCATTGACAACGAGTATTCGCGAAATGTACGAAAAGATCGTATCTGCCGAGGCCAAAAAATACATGGAGTGGTTGACCTCTGTATGGTAGGCACTAGCAATGAAACTAGAATTGCCGTTATAGGTGTTGGCGGCTGGGGCAAAAATCATGCAAGGGTCTTGAGGGAGCTTGACTGTCTGGTCGCTGTATGCGATCTTGACCTTGGAAGGGCTAAAGAGATTGCAAACAAACATGGTGCACAGGCTTATTCTGCGATCGACGAGATGTTGGAAAAGGAGCGGCTTGATGGCTGTCTAGTGTGCACTCCTACAAACACTCACGCAATTGTGGCCAAGAAGGTTATGGAACATAGCATCAACGTATTTGTTGAAAAGCCTATGTCTTTCTCCTCCAAAGAGTGTGAAGAAATGACACAGTTGGCTCAAAAGAAAAAGCTAATTCTAACATCAGGATACGTCGAGAGATTTAATCCTGCTGTTAGCGATACGCGCAAGCTCGTAGAGGATAAGATGTATGGTGATCCGATGATGATTGAGTTCCATAGGGAAAACAGGATGCCGCCACACATCACAGATGTAGGGATAATATATGATACCTCGGTGCATGATATCGATGCAGCCATATTTCTCTTTGGGAGTCCTCCACACGTCATATTTGCACGTGCTGGCAAACACTTTCATGCACATGAGGACTTTGCAACCATAATGCTTGGCTTCGAGGGACAGAAAGTGGCCATCATAGCGTCCAACTGGCTGACTCCAAAAAAGGTGAGGACTTTTAGCGCTGTATGCACCGACGGCATCATTTCTGGTGATTTTTTAACGCAGGAGATCCGAATAGACCATGCCGAAGCCACAATTGTGCCTCGCCGTAAATTTCAAGAGCCACTAACATTAGAGCTAAAGAATTTTGTTGAATCAATAGAAGGTAGGGCAAAGATAGTCGTGACTGCTATAGATGCATCAAATGTTACAAAAGTGGCAGAGGCTGCTATATTGTCAAGCAATACTGGCTCGCCTGTGTATTTAGATCTGAAATGAACCGGTCGATGCTTGATATACTTGCATGTCCTATAGACAAGCACTATCCATTAGAGCTTTTCCAAATTGTTGCGGAAGGTCAGATCGTGAAAGAGGGTATTCTATTTTGTACCAAATGCAGCCGCTACTATCCAATAATCGATGAAATACCCGTCATGCTACCCGACGAGCTTAGAGAAAGGCGAAAGGCCCAAGATATCGAATTTTTGAGAAAATGGCAAAATAGGATCCCTGACAAAGTTATAAGACACGGAAATCCATGGCATTTGTGAAGGAATGAGCAACAACTATACCGCATTGCCCGGTGTGACAAACTATGTTGATAAGAGTGCTAAGATCGGGAGGAATGTCAAGATATGGCACTTTGCATACGTGGGAAAAGAATCTGAAATAGGAGACAATGTCATGATAGGTTCGCTAACGCATGTCGATTACAAGGTCAAAATAGGCGACAATACTAGAATTGAGGGATCAGTTTACATTCCACCTCTGACAGTTATTGGCAAGAATGTTTTCATTGGACCTGCAGCAGCATTCACAAATGATCCGTATCCCATGAGCCCCAAGATGGCTGGCGTAACAGTGGAGGATGGCGTCATAATAGGCGGGAGGTCTGTGTTCAAACCGGGTATTCGAGTGGGAAGAAACAGCGTGGTTGCAATGGCTGCAGTTGTGACAAAAGATGTCCTGCCTGATACTGTGGTGATGGGTCATCCTGCTAGGCCTGCATACAGCCGTGAGGAATATGATAGAAAGAAGAAAGAGTGGGAATCAAAGTAGTAATAAAAGCAATAGAGGAAAAACTCCTGTAAGCACGTAAATGATCTTACAATGGCCGTACATTCTTTACTTCTGGATTTACTAGAAACTTAGAACTGGGCTCTTTTTCTGCTAGAACATCAAGCAAGTTTCTTGCTGCGACTTCCGCCATCTTGGAGCGTGTCTGATATGTTGCGCTTCCAATATGCGGCAGTAATACTACGTTTTTCATTTTCAAAAGTGGATTTGACCCTAGTAGAGGCTCAGTTTCAAATACATCAAGACCTGCGCCTGCAATCTGATTATGCTTGAGAGTCCTAACTAGATCAACTTCTTTTACGACCTGTCCTCTCGCAGTATTTATCAAGAATGCAGTCTTTTTCATCAATCTTAGTTTTGTACTATCTATCAGCTGGTGGCTGGCACTATTCAGGGTTGTGTGAATCGACACAAAATCGCTCTGAGTGAGCAGCTCGTCAAGCTCTGCATATGTTGCGTTGAGCTCGGATTCGAGCTGCTGGTTCCTCTTGCGATTGTGGTAAATAACTTTCATATCAAATCCTCTTGCTCGGCGCGCTACTGCTGATCCTATCCTGCCCATCCCAATTATACCAAGGGTTGTGCCATGGATATTATAGCCGAGCATCAGGTCTGGACCCCATGCACTCTTCCATTTTTTGTTCTTGACATATTCATGTGCACTTACAATATTGCGTGCGCAGGCGAGGATAAGACCAAATGTCAAGTCTGCTGTCGCTTCCGCAAGGATATCTCCTGTATAGGTAACATAGATGCCCCTTTCTGTCGCTTCTTTGACGTCAATATGCTCAAAGCCTGTACTGTATGAACTGATGACTTTAAGATTGGAACCTGCTTTGTCCATTACATGGGCATCAATATGATCCGTCAGCATACAGAGGATGCCAGCCTTGCCAATAACATTTTTCAATATCTCTTTCCTGCTTGGCGGCTGGGTTTTTTTATTCAATGTTACTTGACATTCTGTTGAGAGGATGGAAAGGGCAGGCTCTAGCATCCTTCTTGTCACATAGACCTTCTTCTTGCTGTTGCTCACGGCACCATTAGCACATTCTGTATTGAGTTGTTATTTAATCATAATAGCCCGGCCCAGATTCGAACTGGGGTCAAGGGCTCCAAAGGCCCCTATGCTTGGCCACTACATTCAGCAGAAAAAATTTCTTTTTTCCTCTACCGGGCTTCCGGGCGTAATTTCAAGTATCTATGACCTATGACATACTTATAATCTTAAGGCACTAATCATCCTCTCTGTTGGGTCTTCCATTCTCCTAAGAATACGTACTGCCCTTTTCTTTTGAGTCTGTATGTACCGTTCATCAGAGATCATTTTCATGCCCAGCCTTACAAGCGATCTGGGGTCATTTGCTCTCTTGGCTAAGCCTGATTTGACAAGATATTCTTCCACGTAATAATGGATAGGTGCTATAGATATTGTGGGCTTGCCTAGGAGCGCTGCCTCGGCAGTCATCGTGCCCCCTGCTCCGACAAAGAGATGTGTAGATTTTACAAGGGCCGTGCCGTCTACTACATCTCTTAGCACTTGCACCTTATTGCCATAGCGTGACTCTACTTCTGCAATCTGGTCTTCGTATCTGCAAAGCACTACAATGTTGGTTGACTGCCATAATTTATCTACAAAACTATCTATCATTTTTGTAGCACTTACCTTTTTGTCTGCAATGTATGATGCCTTGCTTTCCTCGAGTCGAATAAGGATCATCTTTTTTTTATCCTGATAAACTTCCGATATACCATCATCATCATGGTCATGATGCTTAAGCCATGCCGCAGCATCAAGTGCTCTATATTGCACAATATTCTTCTTCATTATACCGTATCCTGACCATGCAGAGTGAGGTATCACCCAAGGACAATATAGCTTGCTTGTCAGGGGAATCGTAAGCTTTGCAACCGCTTCTGCATGGGGCGAGTCATTAAAGCCTATGTGCGTGATTCCGAGGCCAAAAGCTACTCGTGAGCCTTCTGGTGACGAAAAGGTAATTGCTGCGTCAGGCTCAAACTGCTTTATGACTTGTGCCAGCTCGTACATCCTACGGGAGCTTTCACGTAACTTATGGTATCTATCTGATCCGCCATGGCTTCCGACGGATGTAAGGTCAAGCTTTTTAATCCTAGCAAGTTCCGCTGCTTCTCTGTATTTTCTTGAGGTGCAAAGAACATCGTGACCTGAATTCTTCAGCAAGTTTACTGCACGTCTGAAAAACATTACTTGCTTTGGAGTCAAAATATCAAACCAGATCTTCAAATATAGTCTGTAGTTGAAAAGCCCTTGGAAAAACCTTTTGTAGACCATGTTAGGTATATACGGGGGGATGAAGGGGGGAGCTTACTCTACACTTTGAGTACTACATCTTCCTCTCCTTCTACCACTGCTTCTGTTGCAGTATATGGCTTGAGCACCGAAGGCTATCGGATAGCATCCTCAATAGCCATAAACGGCTCTAAGGTCTCATTAATCGATGAATCGGTCCGGATGGCCATTTTGCTCAAGCCTGATATAGCGAGGACATATCCAAATGTAAGCTCGCTTATGGAAGATGAGCCTCTTCTTGATCTACAACCTATTGACATTGCTATAAGCAATGCCTCATATGTCTATTTTGCTCCACGAATAAGGAAGGTTGGCCCAGATGTTAAAAGCGACGTTATGACAAAGTTCAAGGATGCAATTAAGGCGCTCAGTCGCGGCGCCTCTCTGATCTATATGCTTCCGACAGGGGTAGGTGGCAACAATGAGAACATTGCTCTTATAGAGCACATGACAGGAATGACTGTTGAGAAGGATGTATCCTATTATTACCTTCCAATGAGCGCTATTGCGACAGCCAGCTCTGAGACTCTAATTGGTTCGGTAAAGTCTAAACATGACAATCATATTTCCAAGATGCTCTATGACCCAGACACTCGTCGCAAGTTGAGGTTTGTAGACGTCAATTCCGCCGAGCTGGTGCATGTCATAAAAACATTGAGCCACTATTCTGGGATAGCCAGCATCCTTGAAGTCTGTAAAAAGGCTACTGACAATAATATCTTCAGTGAATTGATGCGCAGTACCTTTGCCGATCTCTATATCGACGACGTGACGAGTGGGCTATATGATCTCCGAATAATAGGGTCTTCACTTGATGGCACAGGATCACTGATGTATCTTGTCAACGGTAGCATTAAGGGTGTAGATGGATACGTCAAATTTCTTATCGACCAGATACGGACAACATTGAAAAAACGTGACCTTAAGGCAAGCAGAACAAAAGTGGCGATAGCATGGACCCTTGACCCCCATGAAATGAGAGGCGACCGAATAGAACTGCTGTCCTCGTTTGAAACGAAAGTCAAAGACTATATAAGCGATGTTGAAAGGCATCAAGGGCAGACATTTGACCTATATCATACAGACAAGACAACTCTCGTCATTGCTTGCTCCAAGGCTGACTTTGAAAAAATAATGTCAAAGAATATGGCAAACCAAGAGTTTATAGTCATAAAGGCAAACCCTCTTTGCGAAATAGTATGAGAATAATTAATTGCATTAGGATCTATCTTTGAAATATGGCTAGCATTGGAGTCATAATCCTGTCAACGTTTCCAAGCGAAGAGTTAGCTGTAGAGGTTGCCAAATATGTGGTCAGCGAGAAGTTGTGTGCCTGTGTCAACTTTACTCAAATCCGGTCAATTTACTCTTGGAATGGACAGATAGAGGATCAGCACGAATTCATTGCTCTTTTCAAAGCCACTTCAAAATCTGCAAAAAAGCTCAAGGCTGAAATTGCGAGGCTCCATCCATACGAAGTACCGGAGATAGTGGAGCTTAAAATGAGCAATGTATCAAAGCCCTATTTGTCGTGGCTCGATGCAGAATCAACGTATCGCGTAGCGAAGAAGCGCCACAATGCCTCCAAGTGATGAGACACGTAGGCCAATATCCGTCGAAGAGTCGACAGCGAACATCTTTGCTCCATAGCTTTCAATCAAATTGAGTAATTTGACTATCTCCTCTTCATCTGCGGTCTTGAAGATAGAGTCGGAGAATACTACTGCCTCTATTGCCTTCAATGCAGCCGCATTTGATACTTCGTTCATTCCTAGGGCAAATTTTGCTTCTCCTCTATTCACCATTAGCATTACTGTGTCTAGCATTGAAGAGACCTCCGCAAGCTTGCTTGTGTTCATAATCTGCTTCATTGCTTCTGAGCGCAGGAATACAAATATCCCATCCTCGCCTGCAACATCTATCCCCTCAACAATTTGCACCCTCTCTTTTAGGACATACTGTTTGCTTACCAATACGTTGAAGAACCTACGCCTGCTTTCTCCCGGACCGAATATTATGATCCTGTCATTTTCGCCGATTATTGAAGAAAGAGTCTTAGCAATATCTACAAAATACGTCTCAATATTGGGATTCTTTGTCTGATAGCGCTTACCACTCTGCCCAGAATAGATGTTTGGGATCACTTTAACATGGGTGCCAGAAACCTTGGCAATGGCTGCTTCCTGTGTATCTATTGCCACCAAAACAAAGTTGGTACTGCTGACAGACCGCTTTAACATTCTAAGCTCAATGTCTCGCCACTTCCTTCCCTTGTCTATTGTTGACATGTCGCCTGCATGTATTGAGAGAGAATGGTGAGTTCCCTTTGGTACCATTTCGTTGTCAGTATCTGTGATGATGCCCGATATCCTGAGCTTATCTACTGCAGAGTCAAGTCTGCTCTGCTCTACTTTGAGGGCAACACGCACCTTAACGCGCTCACCCTTATCAGGTCGGCCATATTCCTTGACCTGCTTGATTAGACGAGTACTATCTGAAATAACACGATCGCCTCTCTCTATGATACGACGCAAGGTAAAGAGGTCGTCTGCGTCTTCAGGGATTACAAAAAAAGCAGTGTTCGATGTGCCACTTGGCTTTACTATCATACTGTCTTTTCGCTTGCGGTTACAGCAGATGTTGGATCTTGACCCTGTCCTTGTTGTTGTTGATTTTGGATTATTTTCAAATAGTTGTCAACCCATTCCTGTGTCAGAACACCCGACTCAACTAGGTTGACTAGAGCATTTGGTGATGCAAAGCCTTGTACCTTACCTATTCGCCTGCGAGTTTGCCTCCACTTTAACTGAGTGTTGCCACTCTTAGATGAATAAATGATGCCGAGGATCTCCTTTGCATTTACAAACGTCATCTCTCTAATCTTCTTCAGAGTAACCTTATCAGCGGCTTCAATATAGATTGCTCCAGGACCCTCCTCACGCTCTGGGAATACTTCATAATCGCGTAGATAACTTTCAGGTATGAAGGACCTGCATGTACTTATGATAATAAACTTTCTAAAGCTCTCTAATGAAGCTGTAGTTTCTATCTTGACCAATGTAAGTATATAAGAGCCCCGTAGCCATTTATCAAGTTTTGTGAGAAGTAATATAGAGTGGACACGAGTGGACAAACTCCTTACTCAAGATCTTCTTCACCAAGTCAGTAGGGCTATCTAGTCATCGCTTGTCCACATTAAAAATGAGGAATTGCTAGAATAAAAACTAAGAACAGCACTTGCCCTTTGGGATTTGGTGGCCGTGAGGGCATTTCCGTGGGTGCTCTAAAAGTGTACATAGTGCATCAGTGAACCTGTCCTTCATATGATGTTCTATCCCGCAGATCATTTCCTCGTCTATCTCTATTTTGAGAGCATCTTTCATCAGGACTTCAAGCAGTCTGGTATTTCGCATCATCTTTTTGCCAACATGTTCGCCATCTTTGGTCATTTCCACACTACCTTTGCTATAATGCACAAACTGGGATCTGTTCAACTTGCGGAGCATCTGAACAACAGACGGCTGAGTGACGTTTAGGAGCTTAGCTATTGAGCTCACCTTGACTTCTTCGCCTCTTTCACGAATATACCATATTGCCTTCAAGTACATCTCAATGTGTTCAGACTCTGCTGTACCAACATAAAGTTCTTCATCCCTGGGCACTTGTTGCTTGTTCCTCGCAACGACAGACTCCACTGTAGTTATTCTGTTCTCCCCAAACTGTATTAACCTTATCTCCATGTGTATAACGCCGTTTTTTACCTAGCTTGTTTCTTTTGATCCGCGTCTTCCCACAGATACTGAAAGTAACCTTTTGCAAAGCCTGCAAGGCCTGTATGGTCAGCCCAGATGGCTATAGGTTCAAAACTGCCGTTCTCCCCTGTGCCTTCTCCTAGCAATATTACCACATGCTTTGCGTCCCCTATTATGCCACCTCCAAAAAGACCATCCTTGAGCCTGACTTCTGCCACTCTTGATAGTGTCTTAACCATATCAGGGCTTATCTTGGCTGACGCAAGGATGTTTATCTTGACTGCTCCCTTGTCATGCAGGGTTCTAAGCTCTGACTGAAGTGGCTTCGCTATGTCCACCGCAACAAAGGGAAGTGCGACCAGCAGTTCCTGCTGCACGTTCTGAATTATTTCATTGACCTTGGCAATTATATTATACACTCCTCTTGCGACCCATATCTCCGGCCTCTCTTTCATACCGCTTTTAGTATACATTGGCATCAACTCATTTACGATAGTACTTTGGCTCTCACGAAAGTTGTTCTCGTGACGCGTTCTCATGATTCCAAGAGCTGTGGAGGGTGATTTGGGGAAAAACTTTTGCGGCCTAGAGCTTCCTGACTCAAGCCACCCCTTCTCTTCTAGGCTGTTGAGGACTTCGTAGATCTTCGAATATGGAACTCCTGATTTTTTTGAAATATCTGCTGCAGTCATAGAACCGGTTTCAAGTAACGAGAGGTAGACACGAATCTCATAACCCGTCAAGCCAAGGTTTTCCATAGCCTTCCTTGACCTGTCGCTAATGCTCACTTCCTCTAAAACTGGACACTGAGGTATATTTTATACTTTTTACATAATGTATGCGCTTTTCATCGTGTAATAACAACCACCACGTCTCGTAGCTAAAATAGATGTGCTCCTTTCTCAAGGGGTAACAAGATTTATTATTAGTTTTAGAACATGAGTTTGTTTTAGAACATGAGTTTTTTGCAATCTTATTGGAAGTTCTGCATGATTATAAACCTATTCATCACCGTAGGAATTAGTAAGTTAGCTTTATATCAAAGAAAAGATTGTGTCCAAAAGGTAGCAGTAGTATGGACTTAATCCAAATTTCGAATATGTCTAGCAAAAGTGTGAGTGCTAAACGTACAATTCGGTTCACACAAAGCATCTGTCCAGACTGCAATATGATTCTGGATGCTGAGGTCTTTGAAAGGGAGGGTAAGGTCTTTATGAGTAAGACCTGCCCGACGCACGGTGAGTGCGAAGAACTATACTTTGGCTCGTATGAGATGTATAAGAAGTTCAGTACCTATTGGATGGATGGTAAGGGCGCCCAAGCGCCAAATGTCATGATCGACAAGTGCTCATGCCCCAATAATTGTGGTCTTTGTACGAACCACCTTTCACATTCTGGGCTTTCTAACATGATAATCACTAACAGATGCGATCTGACCTGTTGGTACTGCTTCTTTTACGTCAAGAAGGGTCTTGAAGGTGCTTATCTATATGAGCCAAATATGGAGCAGATAAGGGCTATGATGAAGACTCTCAAGGCGGAAAAGCCGATTGCAGGTAACTCTATTCAGATCACAGGCGGCGAGCCAATGCTCCGAGATGATATTAATGATGTTATCAATATCATGAAGGAGGAAGGTGTTGACCATATACAACTCAACACTAATGGTATCAAATTGGCTATGTCCCCAGAAACGATGCGTCAAGTAAGGATGGCGGGTGTTAACAACCTTTACCTTTCATTCGACGGTGTAAGTCCTAGGACAAACCCGAAGAATCACTGGGAAATTCCATACACATTGGAATCAGCAAGAAAGTGTGGAATGACAGTAGTGTTTGTCCCAACTGTCATTAAGTCGATCAATGACCATGAACTTGGTCAAATCATCGGGTATGCTCAGAAGAACTTAGACGTGGTTCATGCTGTCAACTTCCAACCTGTGTCCCTTACAGGCAGAATGACAAAGAAAGAGCGTGAAAAATACCGAATTACAATTCCCGACTGCATTGAAAGGATTGAAGAACAAACGAATGGTGAAATTTCAAAAGATGCATGGTTTCCAGTTCCCTCATGCATGCCCATGACAAATGTGATTGAGGCTTTTAGTAAGAAGCCTAAGTATGAATTGTCAATACACTTTGCATGTGGTGCAGGCACATATGTATTTGAAGATCGGGATACAAAAAAACTCATACCGCTCACGTCATTTGTTGACATCAAGGGAGTTCTTGAATACTTTGAAGAAAAGGCTGACGAGATTAAATCTGGTGCCAATAGGTACTGGGCACTGCTTGAAGTTGTCCGTAAGCTAAAGCAATTTGTTAACAAAGACAAGCAGCCAAGAGGTCTAGATCTAGCAAGAATGTTCTCAAGCATACTGCTCAAGCGCAACTTTGACTCTGTAGGCTCATGGCATGTAAGATCACTTTTCCTTGGCATGATGCACTTCCAAGACAAGTACAATGAGGATCTTGAAAGGCTTCAGAGATGTGACATCCATTATCTCACTCCTGACCTTCGAATCATCCCATTCTGTGCATTCAATGTCATACCAGAATGGTATCGCGACAGAATCCAGAAGAAGTATAGCATTCCTGTCGAAGAATGGGAGAAGGCTCATGGTCAGACATTGGAGGCAGGCCTGTATCGAGGCTTAATGAGAAGGGGTAAGCCTGAAGCTCAGATGGGTTGCGCACTGTCAGAAATGCACAAAGCCGTTGCCTTAGAGCAAGCAGACGATCATAAAGGAGTAGAGCTACGTAATAACATGGCTGGCGCGTAAAAACAAACCTTTTCTTTTTCCTTTGGTATATGAGTAGCTTTATATGCTCACGTTTCGCGTCAATTTAAATCTTGAAAAGATATAAAATGTCCTCATACTCTATCGCTATGACGATGAGGACATCATCTATTTTTTTTGCAAGAAGAAGAATTATTATCTTAATGGTAGGACGACAACGATGATGATACCTATATTGAACAGGATTCTCTGCTAATATAGTAAAGCATGCATCTAAAGTTGTCAGGGTTTGGGTGTTTTCAGATTCTTTTTATGAAGCTCAAGTTTTTGAGAGGAGAAGCAGAAAGACTACCTGTCCTTAATGCACCTATACAATCCCAATATTTTTTAGTCCGTATACTTGACTAACTATTTGCTTCTATCGAGTACTGTCAATTGTGGATATTGCTGCTCACTGATGCCATGGCAAATAAAAATATTGATTGTTGCAATATTTGAAACTTAAAATTGAATAGGCTATCTGTCTATCCA
>DATCWI010000020.1:0-32963 GCA_036566425.1 Nitrososphaera sp. | reverse complement strand
GATTTTTTCATAGATAAATCAACGGGTTACTACCTCAGGCCGACATTGAACTATGTTAAAGAAGTTTTTAATCAGCCGTGACATTGCTATTTCCTAGTATCGTATAACTTGTGGCATACGCGATAATCTTTTAGAGGAATCACTATAAGCTACGATATATATCTGTGCTATCCGCACTTGTGGTATAACACAATCTTCTATTCATCAGTACCCTTTTTCATATAAGCGAAAAGCTGCCAATGTTTTCGACTATGAGTGGCAAAGAGGAAATAATATCTGCAATGGAACAATTTGAAAGGCTTCAACAAAAGTATTTGCCAAAAGTAAACCGCAGGTTAGTAGTTGACCTGTTTTTACGTTTGCGAGAGGAACCAAATGTCAAGCCAATGTATACGATTGAAGCATTTCTAGAAGAAGGAGGTGATCCTGAAGAAATTAGAAATGAGATAATACGAATGACAGGTACTGCTCCCCAGCTTCATGACAATGCAACTCACATTGTTGCCCACCATAAGCTAGACTACGAGTTGCTAAAGCAAATCCAAGACCATCCAAAGGTGATAGAGGTAACAGGAACATACATGGGAAGCATGGCGTCAATAGGCGCATCCCATGAGCCATCTACACATGCTAGTAGAAGGGAAAGTCAAAGCAGGAATTATTGAAGTTTGCTGCAGCAACCGACTTTTGACAGTCAATCAGGAAAGGCTAAACAACTGCAGACTTGATAGAACCAGGCGAAAAAGACTACGGTCGATAAAGGAAGGAAAGAACAACAATAGCGATGACTAATGCAACAGCACCGTAGCTCAGGAGACGCATCAATGTTGACATTAGCACCGGGTCGGTGACTTTACAGACGTCGTAGATAATCTTGAGATACCCCACAGCATATATAGCGGTTAAAGACGAAATTTGCATAGACTCTCAAGATTTCTATTGATTGCCATATTTTCATATGCAGCCAGATTTTCAATATAGATCCTATGTTGCTAGTTTTTAATTAACAATCTCTTGGTATCTACTGATGCAAAATTTCGCATCTATGCCATCGAAGTATAATAGCCACTATAGAAGTCGAACCGAAATCGATGCCCAAATCTTGCAAGCAGCAAATGACCACAATGAAATAACCAAAACCAAGATAATGTATGTTGCCTTTCTGTCATTTGCACAGCTAAAAGAATACCTTGTCCCTTTGATTCAAAATGGACTTTTAGAATATTTGGAAGCGACACATACTTACAGAACTACTGAAAAAGGCTTGAAGTTTCTAAGGATTTATGAAAAAATGGAAGAACTAGTAGCTGAAACGAAATTGACTGGAGTGCAGAATAATAAATGAATATAACAATGGCCCCAATGGGCCATCCACTTTTTTTTGACCTTCTTTTGACGCTTGACATTGTGTGTCTTTCTGGGTCCTGGATTCGTCAAAAACTTTGATTCCTTCGGGGCTTGGGCGATTTTTTTCAGCCTATACCTTTCTGACTATCTCAAGAAGCATGTCCCACAGGAGAATGCTTTGAAGATTGTGACTAGATTCTGGCGTATCAGGTTGAATCTACTAGCCTGTCAAGCTACCATAAAACAAATGTCATCTTGACTTTAAAGAAACTGCCGACCTTGCATCGTTGAATAGTGTAAAATTTATGCATTAATACTATCGTTTGAATGCACAATCTCTCTCTTTTTGCAAATTTGCAATTGCTGCGTAAGTGGAAAGCGAGTCACTAACAAATGACGGCAGAATTACCAGAACCATTTTTGAAACTCCTTTAATATCGGGCCATTCCAGTTTCCTTTATGAAAGCCGGAATACTCTTGCCACAAGTTGGAGAATATGCCACAAGAGAAAACGTTCTGTTTGTAGCAAAGGAGGCTGAAAAAGAAGGTCTCGATTCTGTTTGGGTATTAGAACGCCTTCTGTGGCCGTTAAAGCCTCAGACACCATATGCCGGAACACCTGATGGTTCTCTTCCAGCCGAATATCAGATTGTACTTGACCCTCTAGAAACACTTACCTACTTGGCAGGCAATACGGAGCGAATTTCTTTAGGAACTTGTATAATTGATATGCTTTTTCACAACCCTGTAGAACTGGCAAGGCGATTTGCTACTCTCGATGTCTTGTCGCGTGGCCGGGTTATTGCGGGGCTTGGCATTGGATGGTCGAAAGACGAGTATGACGTATCTGATGTACCTTTCAATCACAGGGGAGCAAGGGCGGACGAATACTTGCAAGTGCTAAAACGAATATGGACCGATGACGCAGTCGAGTTTAAAGGTAAATTCTACAATATACCATCATCAAAAATAGGCCCCAAGCCTGTACAAAAGCCGCATCCTCCTATACTGCTTGGCGGATTCAGTCCAAACACTTTTACGAGAATAGTAAAATATGCAGATGGCTGGATACCGATCGCTGGACTTGGACCGTTAGAACAGCTAGAACAGACCATAAACGGTCTAAGAGAAGCTGCAAGAAAGGCAAACAACAGAGACCCATCAAAGATCCGTGTGTTTGTGCTTACATATCCAAATGTGCAGCAGAAATCTCCTCAAAGTTCATCATCGCCAGGGCAACAACAGCAGAGATTGCCGATGAGCGGCACCATCGACCAAATTGGAAGCGACATAGAGCGAATCAAGGCAATGGGTGCGGAGCACATAATGTTTGGTTATATCTTTTCTCCAATAGGAAGAGATATGAAGAGGATGGTCGAGGTAACAAAACAGCTCGCCAGATTTGCCAAGTAAAGAATAGAGAATGTATATATTCAGGAATTTCTCCATGTTGTCACTTTCTCTGGCTTTATGACTATGCATACTTTGCCCAGCCCAATTTTTTGATATTGAGGGTATTTTGCTGTCAATTTCTTATAGGCTTCTTGCAGCTGCATGTTTCCTTGCGTCTTGCCTGCTATTGATGCCTTTCCCTGTATCATTACAAAGGCCAATTTTGTCCAATCTTCACTATATTCGTCAATAAGCAGCGCAACATTGGGATTTTCGTTTATGTTCTTTACCCTTTTTAGTTTCTCCGGCTTGACCGTCTTCTTTCTTTTTTCGTCTATTGGTATAAAGAAATGGTTGCCATCAAACACAAACACTACGGGCACTAAGTGAGGCTTGGATTCAGAGTTTGCCGTTGCAAGTCTTGCAACTCGTGCTCTTCCTATAAATTCTTCAACCTTGGGGACAGTATCCATATGCCTATCTGCTATATATAATAATGCAAAATTTTAACTATTCATAACATTATGACACTGCTGAAAAATCAGGTGTTTTTCTAACGGTGCTGCATTCGGGTGGCGCATGGGGTGCTGCGGAAGGGAGATCATAACTTCAGTAATCTTAAATGTGACCTCCCGCCTGCTATAGATATTTCAGGGGTTCTATGGCTATTGTTAGCAAACATACATTTTTTCTTCATGGAAGATAAGCTAAGAATAAAGAGGCAGGATGGATCGATATTCCCATTACTTTCTCTGGCTTTACCTTCATTATCACCCTTTGATGCCTCGGCTTTCTATAGTAATACTTGCCTATGCCTAGATACTTTTTTGCAAGTTTATGCAGGTGTGCCTCGGCACCTTGCGGAGTAATATCTACTACCTTCCCCTTCATTGACACCATGTTGTACGTGTTGTATGTGTCTACTATTGAAAGTGCGACCCTAGGATCCCGCCTTGCATTTTTAACTTTGGCTGATCCTTCAAAAGTATTTATCAAAACATATTCGCCTTCCATATCCGCCCAAACTGGAATAACATGAGGAGAGCCATCATTTGATAGGGTTGATATGAAAACAAGATTTCGTCCTGCAAAGAGTTTTGAGATATCCTCCTTTGAAATTTCCGTTACGGCGCGTTTAACTTGCTCAGTATCATTTGCAGAGTCTTTGGGAAAATCGGTTATATCAACTGAAAAACTCCTTTCGTTACCCATTTTTATGTTCATGATAATGCTGCTGCACGATTCTGTATATAAACAAGGCTCATATAAGGAGAATAAAAGGATTTTGTATATACACTTCTTAGTCCTATAGTGTGGCATCAATCTCTTCGTTACTTCGAGGTCACAACTTGATGGTTTCATACCACTCATCGATAAGAAATTTGCAGATGAGAGAAACGAGGTTGGCAAAGGAATGCCAAAACAGCTAATAATAATAATTAGCGGCAGAACTTGTTTTTGCCCCATCATTTTCCCAACATTCTAAAAACTATAGGCAGCTATCGAATACCTATAAAAATCTGAATCCTTTTTCATTGATTATAAACCATACAAGACCAAACGATAATAGTATTATCAACTTTTAAATTGTTCTCGGTCTCCCTGCTTTAACTCTTATTATAGCTATGGAAGCCCTTCCTTCCTTTTCTCCCTCGCCTGCTACCAAAGTAATTCTATGAGTGCCCTTAGACAACCCGTTTGTTTCTATAATTCCGCTTGTCCCAATCTTTCCGTCCTGTGGGGAAATCCTGCTTCTATTCTGACAATCACACTCATCAGTTTTGTTGCGGTTGACGTCGCATTCAGTTTGTGGAACACTTTGATAGCTTCTTCATTGATGCAGATAGTGTAGAATGACAAGAGCGGCAGCCTGATGGGAATTAATAGTAGCATTATCAACGCTGGCATGCTCACAGGCTCTATTGTGTCTGGAGAATTGACCACAACTTTTGGCTATAGTGCAACATTCATTCTTACAATTGTAGCGCTTGCAGCATCTTTTGTCATGCTGAGCCGAACATCTGGTCAAAAAAGCATCGTCATTGTAGAAGCAATAAAAACGTAGACATGAGTTCTAGTACAACAATCTTGAGTACCTGTTCCTGTTAGCTACCTATCTTTCTTTTACTATTGATAAATAGAATTTTGATTAGTGGACATATACATGAAGGATGTAGTCACAGAATACTGGCTCAATTACAAGATGGCCGCTATAGAGTTTGGAGACAAACCAAACGATCATGCATTGAAAAGCAAATTTGCTATTGTAACAATACATGATGCAAGCCCTGCTTATTCTGACAAGATCTCAAGAGCAATTAATGAGCTTAATAAACTCAATATTCCTTACAACTTCGCAGTCATTCCTCACTTTAGGAAAAAGCAAGAAAATGATATCACAAAAAATACTGAATGGATAGAAAAGATCTTGAATTACGGCCAACCAGTTGCCCTGCATGGACTTTACCATGAAGATGAAAACGGGAAGATAGAGGACTTTCACAATCTGGACTTTAAATGTGCTCAGGAAGAGTTTAAAAAAGGAATAGAAATTTTTGATAAAGCTGAGATAAAGACTGATGTATTTATACCCCCTACGTGGGCTATCAACAAGTACACAATAGATGCTTTGATAAGTCTTAGTTTTAACATCGTAGAAACAGAGTCAGAGATAGTGCTTCTGAACAAAAACACCAGATTGCATACAGACATCTTGAACTGAGATCAAGGGTTGCTTCAGGCGAACCAGTTATTTCTGGGAATAAACAAGAGACGCTATAAAGAAAAAGTCATGGCAAATACACAAATGGTAAGAATAGCGATACATCCAAAGGACTCTGAAAATGCATTGCAAGACCAAAAGGAAATGATTAATGGATTGAAGGATATCAATTACAATTTCCTGACCTACAACGACATTGAAGGATTATTTGGCTAAATCATTGAAACTCAATTAAGCTAAGATGCGCCAATTCAGTCGCTGCTTACACAAGATGGGACCTGATACAGGTGCGCATAGAGAGGACAAGAATGCAGATCGTCCTCCAGAAAAGGATATTCGCATAGTAGAAATGCAGCTTGAGCACCTTGATCAAGGGTTTCTGGACGCGCTAGACCGCCTTGTCCCTGGAACGTCCAACTTGACCAAGTCCAAAGCAAAAGATGTGTTTCTGGAAATAAGGGTAAATCCTCTTCACAGAATCTTTGTAGCAGTAATGCAAGAACAACAAGGTAGAGACATAGTTGTTGGAACTATAACGCTGCTAGTCGAACCAAAGTTCATCTTTAACGGTGGACGAGTTGGGCATATCGAAGATGTCAGCGTGAAAAAGGGATACCAGAACATGGGGATTGGTAGTAGGCTTGTCCTGCATGCGACAACAGTTGCAAAAGAACTAGGCTGCGCCAAAATAGTTCTTGATTGTTCAGATGAAATGATGCCCTTCTATGAAAAGCTAGGCTATTCCTATCAGGACAATTGTATGAAAAAAATTCTAAAAGAATAGCTGCGATCAAATAGCGTGTAGATAGAACGGAATATTCTCCTGCTTGTATTATATTCCATCCTCGCCCTTATTAGACAGATTGATTCTGTTGATTGATTTTTCTTCGATCATGACGCTGAACTGCTATAGTAATAATAATAACTTTTGCTGGTGAGAAATGATGATACCTAGTTTCTTCAGTATCTTGACTACCATGGTCGTTAGTGACGTAAGCAACGTGCTTTCGCTACAATTATCATTATTTCTCTTTTGGGTGTCATCAGCAATCATATTTTCGTGGAGCTATCTCTTTTTTGTTTCGATTAGATCAGATAGGAGGAGCCCAACTATTACTTATAGCACAACTACCAACATAGAAAAAAGTTCGATGGAGAACCAAGGCAAAAAATGTACAAGAAGGATCAATCAAGGAGAAAATGTTGTCATCATTGGACAATTTGAGAAGAAGAAATTGTTGCAGCAAAATGCCGCCAGTCAGAGCGTTACTTTGGATACTCAGTGTGGTATAACGGGTGATAATAATAACAACAACAACATTCAAACTGGTGATGCAGAGAATAATAATTCATTTCCGTTTGTAAGTATTATTGTTCCAGCCAGAAATGAACAAAAAAATATTGAGAGCTGTTTGCTATCGCTGCTTTCACAGAACTATCCATGTTTTGAAGTCATTGCTGTGAATGACAATTCAAGTGATGATACACTAAAAATCATGCGTAAATTAGAGTCAAAAATCTTGACTGAAGAACAAGACGACGACGACATCGATACCGGGACGAAGCTAAAGGTAATAACCCTAGCCAACAAACCTCATGACTGGACGGGCAAAACATGGGCGTCACATCAGGGCTACTTACATAGTAGAGGAGATATCCTGCTATTTACTGATGCTGACAGCCACTTCCAATCTACAGATACACTTCGGTTGACGGTCTCCTACATGCAACAAGAAAAACTAGATGCCCTAACAGGCCTGCCGTATCTGCCCTTGATAGATTTTTGGTCAAAAATTGTTGAACCGCTATGGAATCTATTCATTGTACTTGGCCCAACCATACCCAAGATAAATGATCCACAATCAAAGCAAATGCTTGTCATGGGCAGCTTTTTTATGATTAAAAAAAATGTCTATGAAAGTGTTGGCACTTACAATGCAGTCAAAAGTAGTCTGCAAGAAGACACTGCCATAGGTGTTAGGATAAGGCAGTCCGGCTACAAGTTGAGGATGACGAAGGTTGATAACCTTGTGACAGCTTTATTGTCTCGCGATTTATCTACATTGTGGCATAACAGTATAGGCAGAAGTGTCATTAATGCGGCAGTTGAAAATAGGTGGAATGCAGTCAAAAATATAGCTATAATCACTCTTATGACACTGCTACCGTTCTTGATATTCGCCTATGTCGGGTTGTTAAACTTACATGAAGCTAACGATGATCTGCTACTATTTGCTCAATCATTCTTATCATCTAGTTCACTGACGCAGCTAAATGTCATTCAGGACAATAGTCTCTTATCTCAACTGTCACACTCGACAACTCTTTTTTCACTCAGTCTTATTTCTTATTTAATGGTAATTGGAGGAGTTGCAGTCAAATGTGTAAAGAAGTATAGACAGTGGCCTCTCTTTGCTTTTCTTGCACCAATAGCGTCTGTATTTCTTATTGTCGCTTTGCTTTATCATATTGCACCTATGATCCGAGCAGGGTGTAGCACAATACAATGGAGGGGGCGTTTCTATATGGTCAACAAAAATGGAGTGTCGTCCCAGTCTACAACAACTAAAGCTCATTCAGCTTAATGTAGACTCTATTTGTAGTGTCCAAGCACTCTTGCAAATGAATAACAAAAACTGGTATTGATTTTAGCAACATGCGTAGTGATGTGTTTTTTGTTCTATTACCAAACTCTTATAATTTCTGCTAACAGGAAAATAGTTATCTTGCCGTTTCTTGTATTGCAAAGATATGGTAAAACCGAGTTCTGATGGCAAAAAGAAAAAAGCAGAAGAAAAGGAGGGAACTCGAACTGAGAATGCAAATTCCTTATCTGGCATCATCTCTTCACCACAGCACGCACATTTCATCGCCATATTACAGTTATCAAGAAACTTAACTCTCCACAAATATAAAGAGAAGATTTTGCATGCCATGTATAGAATCTATGAGATTGAGTATAGCCAGAGTTCTAGATAAAAATAATTTGTCCAAGATTAAAACCAAATGATGTTTCGAAAGATGAAATGATTGGCATTAATTCATAGACGTAGATTTTTACGATGCATCTGTGTGGTTTGCAAAGCTTCCAAACCTATTGTAGAAGCGTTTTATTCCTTCCGTTCTGTGTGGTATAATCAATATCATGAGGACGCATCATGTAGTCTATACGCTCTAGAAGATCCTCTCCTGTGACTGGCTTTTGAACAAAATATATTTCATCCAACTTGGGATGAACCTCTTTCTTGTATGCGACATAGTCGGAAAGATCGTCAAGGCCTGTCAAAAAACAGGCCTTTACATTATTGTCTATTCTTTTGATAAGCTGATACAATTTAAAGCCATTTATCTTTGGCATTTTTATATCTAGAATCAAAAGGTCATAAATATTAGGCCTAAAGTCATTCAACGCCATTTCTGCATCTTCATACAAGTCAACATGAAAGCCAAATGGCGCTAGGAGCGCTTTTAGCGTAAGAAGAACGCTTGGATCATCATCTACTGCCAAAAACATTCTATTCTTTTTCATGTCAGACACCTCTCCCTCAGATTTCATATTTGACTACTTATACCAACACATTAGTATCATTAGCATTTATAAAAGAAAACTGGAAACAGAAATAGAGACATCATTCATTTAATAACATCAATACTGCCAGAATGCTAACGATCTCATCTCAGATCATCAGCTCATTTCTATCTCAAATATGTTTTATCCTGCTGTGAAGTCGCATGTCAACGTGAATTTACAAAATTAGTCGGAAGAGTGACGATATAGCGTTATTAGTTTGCCTTGTTTTGGGATAATAGCAATCAAGTCCCATAACAATGGAAACAAGGAACCTTTCTTTGAAATTCTTAATCTAAATGTGAGATCATAAGTATTTGTGTATGCGCTATAGTAGCCTGCGTTCTCTTAAAGGCAAGATAATAGTTAGACTTGGTATCCTGATAACTATTGAAGTTTTGTTAGTAGTGATTAGCTTTGGAATTACAACATATATTCAATCCCAGTCAACAGACATAGGAAATACGATTAATATTGCAGGGAGAAACAGATATCTGACTTCAAACTTTCTACTTCAGTTTGAAAAAGTCAACGATGGTACTGCTCAAATAGAAAGTCTCAGAAATGCATTAGACGCATTAACTGCAAATATTTTAATCTTGAAATCAGGAGGTGAAATAACTTCCGCTTCCGGCAAGATATTTCTTATGCCGTTATCAGCCAAATATTTGGACAAATGGAATGAAATTAATGAAAAAGCGATCGCACTTGATCGATATGTTAAGCCATTAGAACAGATCGATGCAGGAAGGACGATACCATCTGCCAATAGCAACACCTATGAAGCACAACTATTTTCGCTCTCTACTACTTCTACCGAATTTCTGAACAGCAAGACTGCTGTTGAAGCCACTGCGTCACAGTTGATAGCATCCTCTGATAGTTTGACACATCAATTAGGCAATGATGCTAGAACCAATTCTCAAAATTTGGTTACCATGCAGACTACTCTCTTAATAGGGATTGTGGTTGTCAGTGGCATCGTGTTGTATGTCATGAAAAGATTCTTACGACCAATATCCTCCATTATTGAAGCTACAAAAGAAGTGAAAAAAGGAAATTTTAGCATGCCACCCATAAAACACCGTCAAGGGAACGATGAAATCTCTATTTTGGCTTCTTCCTTTAACTCTATGATAGTGCAGCTTAGTCGATATGATCAAATGCAGAGACACTTCATAAGCATTGCATCCCATGAACTAAGGAGTCCTCTACAGCCAATACTTGGCTTATCTGATGCGCTCCGACGTTGCATAATGAATAACTCAGAAGCCTACAAATTTGCAGATGCAATATTTAGAAATGCAAAAAAGTTGCAGAACACGACAAAATGTTTTGCTGGTTACAAAGATAGAAAATCAGCTTTTGAGTCTAAACAAAGAAAAGCTCAATATTTCTGAGTTGATACGGCCTTTGGTCGAGGATGCTAAGGATCAAATTAAAGTATCTGGTAAGAATATTCAATTATTGTTGTTATCTGATAAAACTGGTACGGACGGCAAGAGATTTGCAGAGAAGGGAGCTTCTACTGATAAAGTTGTCTTGAATGTGGACAGAACGAGACTAAGTCAAGTATTTACCAATTTGTTAAATAATGCGATCAAGTTTACGATAGAAGGGGTAATTTCCATATCTATAAAGGAGCAAATTGACAGCAAAAGTATGACAGACAATCGCTATGTAGTCATTTCTGTCAAGGACACTGGAATTGGAATTAATCCCGCAATATTTCCAAGATTATTTACGAAGTTTGGTACTCGATCTGAGACAGGGACTGGTCTCGGTCTTTATATTTCAAAAAGCATTGTCGAAGCACATGGTGGAAAGATATGGGCAGAAAATAATCCTGATGGAAAGGGTGCTACCTTCACATTCACTCTGCCGTTTGCAGATGGCGCGATTCCGTACAATAATCCAAATTCCTAAGGAACTAAAAACTATTAAGTAGTATTATAGAGTGTAATTTCTTTGCCAAAAGCTAATGTTTCTTTTGGCTTACCAGGGTGCTAGCTTTCCAGGATTTCAATATTGGACACTATCTTGGACGCATGACTACTGTCCAGAATTGAGATCTTTTACACTTGCTTTTCAGTTATCAAATGATTCTAGGTGTGTGTGTGTGTGTGTGTGTGTGTGTGTGTGTGTATTTCTTTGGTCCAGTAAAAGGAAAAATGCTTGGTGCATCAGGCTAATAGCTTATCATTTCTCATAGAATAGTTGTAAACAATATGTAAGGTTGGAAATCATAAATTCAATTCAACCTTTGCCAATTACCGCTTCTGTGGTCATCACAGGCGAGGGAGGGGAGAGAGAGGATTCAAGGATTATCAAATCCTGTGATGCTAAATGCTCATAATAGGTAATAATCATCTGGACGTTCTGGTACTCACGAAAAAAACCTGATTTCTGTTTTTGACCATCCTGATAGAAATCGCTATCATGACTGGCTCTCCAGCATTCGCCTCATCTTTTGGTTGCTGCGAATATGGCGGCTTCAGGGATGGATGGTTTCAGTACCACCGCTGCATAATCGATCGGTGGGCTGGTCAGAGCATAGGCAGAACTAGAAGGGAGCAGATGAAATATTACAGCCAGTGTAATAATTAGTAGTGAAAACCCAATATGCTGTTTGCAGACACAGTGAGCAAAAAACGAGAGCCATAACAGGGCATTATGGCATACTCCCCCTCTCCCTAAGGTGCTAGCTTTGTTATAAGGTGCGCACTTCAGCTTGACTTGTTGAGCTCTGCCATAGATGATGTAATTATGGAGCGCATAGCTTTCCTGCGGGAGCAGGTTCGCTCTGATAACAAGCCCGAAATCAATGACACCTTTCAGCATCAAATCAATATTTTAGAGTCAGTCGATCTAGAAAAACTTGACAAATCCATCCTGATGAGGAAGGCCCACCTCAAACATACCAAAGATGTTGGTGAAACTGACAGGCTCTTTTGCGAGCTGGAAACCCTTGAATGGCTTCAAAGACAGGTGAAAAGATACGAAAAATAGCCGCAGATATCAGGCTCTGATTCAGAATAAAAGACCCAAGCTGATTCTGCCTAAGGCTCATGAATACCTCAGACCATCAGAGCAGTCTTATGGATATTGCAAAAGATGTGCCAAGCGGTCTGTTGCCTGTTTGAAATGCGGATATTGCTACTTGTGTCATCCATTCAAAGAGATGCAGGAGTTAGCGGATTATTACCACCACCATCGGCAGCAGAACAAGATCACTTCCTATGACTCAGAATAGCTTAGGAAAAAGAAGCAATGTTAAATGGTCCAAATGAAGAGGATGGCGGAGAGCCGTTCCCAAGGATTTCGAGTTTACCATGACAAGGTCGACCTGCTGCAATTGTTTTTGATTGCCTCAGAATTGCCCAAGGCAGCCGTAAATTCATTTGCTGGCCTGAGAAGATTTTTTTTATATTCCAACTAGATTTGCATATTACTACCTGTTGTAGGGGATGTGTGCTTGGTCAAAACGGGAATCGTCAAGCACCATTTCTTCAAAACTGTTGTTTGTCAAAAGAAATGCGTGCTCCACTGAACAACAATGACATCTCTCTTTAATGCATTTTTGCGTATTATGAAGATTGCAAATACTACAGGAGCAAGACGCCACCAACTGATCTTTCTTATTCCTATAGAGCTTGCGTCATCATAATAAATCAAGCCCAATGCTTTATTTATCGATTTTAATTCATCCTGCCCGTTTACAGAAGAGAATAAAGAATTTATGTTCATAAATCTCTATGCTGGCGCTGCATTAGCTAGAGAACTCCGCTTGCTTGCTTCAATCTCTTTACAAACTGCTTAGCTATAACATCCTCTTCAAATTTTAACAACAAGCCATCAGCAGTAGTAGTAGTAGATTGTATAGAAGAAGCTGGCTGTTTTGTGTGCTCGTAGTAGCACTATTTGTTGTAAGAATACCACTTCTAGAGGGTTTTAGTTCAACTACTACATACAACAATTTGTCTTTATCAATAACCAAGCCAACAACCCCTGCTATCATCATAGTTTCTAGCGGCAGCTCTGATCCTTTGACTATACTTACCTTCTCCACTTTATCAAGATAGATTGTTGCTTCAAGCTCAGGAATTTCTACTCTATCACTGTATAATGATAGAGTAACTTCAACCTCTACAGTGTATGTAACAGTATTTTCATCTAGGGCAACCACGGCAAGTTTGAAGACTGGTCCATAAAAGTGACGTTTCTCAGATAATCTTGGTCAAAGCTGAGAAATGTTGATATCGCAACATCGATATCTAATAGCTGTGGCTTCTTTTGGACTAGAGTATATAATTTCTTCCTGTTGTAACGCATACTTTATAAATTATTTGGTTCTCATGCGATTAAGGCAAGTGAAATGGCTAAGACAAACGTTGTAGGTGCTTTACCGTCATCAAGGATTGGAGAGAAGAAACTCCTAATCCTTATGTCAATTGTAGTTGTTACCTTCGTGGTAGATTCTCAGATTGGATATATTGCTGATTTCATTCCTGAGAGACTGGTTACTAACGAGGGAATAGCTCTATTCATCGGTATAGCAGTCATCTTTGCTATAGGAGGAATTCTTATTTTACAGTATGTCAAGACCAAGACCAAGGAGAGTCGTGCCAGAGCACTTCACCTCCATACAATCCATATTGGAGTGACTATTGCACAGTATGTTCTGATAGCTATTATCGCATTTGTTATTGCCCAGATACTTGTAACAACACAATACAACACTGTCATGATAGCTGCTGCTCTCTCTATCAGCTATGGGCTTTGGATCATAATGTTGGCTCTATTGTCGCTAGCATTTATCTCTTGGTTGAGGTCGTCTAGAAGTAATGTCACAATGTCTAAGAGAAATGTTATGGTGTTAATACTTGCTCTATCCATGATTGCTTATGTAGTAAATGGCGTTACAGGTCTAGCTAATTTTCTTCTTATGCTGCAAGAACAACAAAAAGAAGTTGTAACCTCTGCAGATGTGGCATTCTTCCCAGAATTTGACCCAGAATCTCAACAACAGCAGATTAATGCGGTGTATCAGACAGCCGGCGGTATTGCTTATGTTCTAACATGGATTGGCACAGTTATGCTGCTGCGTCCTTATATTCATAGGATAGGAAAAATTAAGTTCTATGCCATCATGGGGTTTGCCATGGTATACTATCTGATAGATTTTCCACTTTTCGTTCTTGGATATTTTACGCCGACAGGAGAGAGTGACGCCGAGGTAATGAACAATATTCTAATCTTTGGAATTGCCGCTGTTCTTAGTGGTATTATTTTTGGCGCTGCGTTTCTATCAATAGCAAGGACTCTTCAGAAGGGTAGCGCTCTGAGAGATTATATGATAATTGCTGCATATGGTATGCTTCTCTTCTATGTTGCTGGGTCTGCAACGGCTACCCAGGCTGCGTATCCTCCATTTGGACTTGCTTCTGTGTCATTTACTGGATTATCGTGTTATTTAATATACGCAGGCCTGTATTCCTCTGCAATTTCTGTATCCCAAGATGCTAATTTGCACCAATCGATTCGTAGATCTGCTATAAAAGAAGTCAAGTTTCTTGAAAGCATGGGTTCAGCTCAAATGGAGCAGGAATTGCAGACAAGAGTGTTAACAATAGCAAAGAAGAATTCTGATATCATGACAGAGGAGACTGGAGTTCAGCCATCTCTTAGTGAGGACGATATGAAGCAGTATTTGGAAGAAGTAATAAAAGAAATTAGAGTTAAGAAGACATTATTATTATTATTATTAAGATGATAACAGCAACAAATATTGAAGGTCAGAGTTGACTCTATTTGGCATGCATTCGACCTTTTTAATGACTGATCCTAATCGAATGGACATTAGTTAGTTTCTCAAAGCTCCTTCTTCTTCTTCACATACCGTCAGCTTGAGCAACATTTCCATTGTAGTTGTTATACTATTTTGTTCCAACACCAATGGTAATGGTAGGTAGGCAGGCAGGTGTTGTTACTATTCCAGCATTTCTGTACATTGCAATTTCTACATCCCCACTATTTCTTTCCCTGCTGTAGTACAAGAGCCCTTGTAATTCATGGGTTCGGAGGGATTAGAACTTCACATATTGGATGGAGAGCTCGGCATCCCAAGCTCTAAAGCCTATGCAATTAGGCTTCTGCGTCAGTCTCTGGCATCAGCGAAAGTTACGAACACCATCGATTATCTTGGAGTGGTCAGCCTCCACTTCTGTAGTAATGTAAAGTAGACGATTGTCGTCTAATGGCATAGTGATGCGCTTAATCTTTTCATACTCCGCTAAAACGTACTTTCCTTTTCCTATCTTTGATGCAAGTTCGCTGCGAGTCTTCCACGCATTCACGGCCATTTCGAGCGATCTCTTGCTCTCCTCTGGACTTAGCAAGTTCTTTACACCGGGCCTGTGGTCAGAGTACATTATTTTGCCATCCATATCGCATATGGTAACTAGCCTGATCTTTGGGTCCATGTCCATAATTTTTTTATGTAATTCCTGGTGATTCATCAATCATATATTGCTTTTGGGAATTAATTAAACTTTTACTAGCACTTCTGTTATTGTTTAATAAAAATTCTGTCAATAATACGTAATCCTATGGGGCAGTAGGCAGGTAGCCACTGCAGGTTGGCTGACTTCAGCCTCTAACAATAATCATCAAAGTGTTGGTTGCTTTTATTTTGTCAATACTCCTGATTTGCTGATTTATTGTCTTTCTTGCCTTGCTTTCTGAATCAGCTTTAACTTCAACAATGATATCATATGGACCGCCCAATATTTTGTGCGCACAGGCTACTTCCGGAAGCGACCTCAATTCATCAACAATCACATCTTCGTATCCTGGCTCGCATTTTAACAAAACAAATGCAAATGACATATCTCAGAAGAATGATTTGTTTTTGTCCGTATTATATTATTATGCTGTTATGCGATCAGTTACGGGACGCCAGCTTGCTTGCGCCTTGTTTTCTATTCCCTATCTCTTTACTCTCGTTGACCTTCGATCCTTCTTTCTTCACACAAACAAACAAAAAAAGAAGAGATGTTGTTTGTTTATTGCACTTTTAACTCCTTGAGCTCGAAAGGCGGTATATTCATAGTCAGGTATTCTTCCATTCTGAACTTGATATCTTCAGCAGTCAGATCCTCCATGCTGGGCGAGCCTATGTCAAAAGATATTTTGTCGCTGCCAGTGCTAACATTTGTTATAACCAAATCTGCATATTGATTTGCAATTTCGTTAATCCAGTAGTGGACTTGGTCTTTGTTTACATTTGCGACTTTCATTTCGACCTTTAAAGGTTTGAATTTTGTGGTGCCTTCCAGATAACCTTTTCCTGATTCTACATTATAGTCTTCGTTGGACATGTTCTATCCCTTGTATTATTACTACAAGATTCATGATTAATAAGTTTCCAGTCAGCCAGCTAACCAATACAATTCTTATAATTTAAAAATGAACCGAAGAAACAAAAGCAAAAATCCTTCTTCTTTTTTCTGTATTACGACAAAAAATCCTGCTTATTATTCATTGCCTTCAACGGTTATATTTGCTCTAGTTGCCAGTATCAACAAGTGATAGGGAAAGCAAGGTGCGGTCATTATACTGTAAAATCGTATGCAGATGCACACGGCGGGCTATGCAGAAAATGTCATTCCAATTTTGTGACCATTCTTGAGCTGGAAAAAAAGTATGGCGAAGATGCAGTAGTAGATTACTGGTATGGGATGATACTTACCAGACTGCCGGAGAGTAAAGAAGAGGTAAGATGCTTCATTTCCCATTTAATTGATTTTTATCAACAGAAATTAATTGAAACACCATCAAAGCAGAACTATATTCGAAAGATGCTATACATGCTCAGTTCAATTCAAGAACCATTTGATATAGAAACCTTGAGATAATAATGGAAAAATTGTTTGTGGCGGTCGCGGACAACAAAGTTAGGGTCATGCTTCAGTCTTTTGTTGTCCGTTCTTCTCTTTTTCAACCGGATGAATCAGAGTTCGTGCATTATATATCACATCCTTTCGGTAGAGATGGGGTTGAGATAGTATTTAGGCTTCAATGTAGAGCGCCAAAAATCTCTATATTATAGCGCCTACCTTCGCGGTACAGTACGATCCGACGACTCACAACGTCTGAAATATAATTGATCGATATTTTGATATATTATTCTTTTAATGCTAGAAATACATGATAGTAAGAAAGACAGACCGAAGGACCGCTATCAAGGCGGCCGATAATAGTACACGTCTGCCACAACTATGGCGCCTACCACTGCGCCCATAACAGCCATCCTCTCCCTATTTATGATAGGTCACGCGGTATATTCAGAGAACCAGAATAAAGTGAATGCTGAACCTTGTCAGTTAACAGAGTTAAGCGAAGTATAATGTGTCAGAGGTGTGATAGATAGTATATATGCAAAAGATACAAAAAAGGTATGAGCAAGATGTGCCACTGAAATGCAAGATTTGTCTACGCTGGTTTCAAAGTGGGGTGGAATTGGAGAATCACGATATCCTTGAGCATCAAAGAAATTATCCACCATTAGGAGTAGGATAATTCGTTGACTTTGAATGTGTTTCCTAGGACTAGGATAGATATTGTCTCTCGAATTCTAGAGGCAGCAAATAGTGGAGCTACTAGAATCAAAATATTAGATGTGACATTTCTTTCACATGTACAACTAAAGGAATATCTCTCCATGTTAGTAGACAATGGCCTTTTAGATTATGAGCTAGAGGGGCAATTTTACAGGACCACTGAAAGCGGACATCGGTTCCTGCAAACGTATGCCACTGGTTAGGCACCTGCTGTTTGGAGATTAATAAGGTTACGCTTGACTTATGTTGTTGAGACACACACACGTTATATACTGGAGGCGTGGCATCAGGAAATGGACAAAGCACAGCTGGCACTAACAAACTGGATGCCACTTAGCGTTCTGGAGCAGCGATAACACTTGTGATTGGATTTGTTCTGCATCTGCCGTAAGTGCAGCTAATTACTTCAACAACGATCACAGTATTATTGATCTTTGCTGGTCTTGCTACGACCTCCTATGGCAAAGCAAGACAAAAAGACACAGAACAATGAAGTCGATTCAAGATGGTGATCTCGTTTTATTTTTTCAAAAGCGATCTTCCATCGTTGTATTTCCAGAATTTATTGCACGCAATTTTTGCATTGTGAACCTTTGAGAAGAACAACACAGCGTCCAAACATAATTAATAATTATTGCAAATCCTACATCGGTGTTTGAAACTGTCGGCCCGTCTCAGGAGCGGTGCCCGGGTTTCGCGACGTGACTTTTTAGAATTAACGATGGCATCAAGCACAATTTCTCCATTCGTAGATTGGGGAAAATTTCTTCCATATATCACTCCAAGATTTGCTGTAAAGGCAAGAGCCGAGCTTCCAGATGGAACTCAAGCGAACATCAATACTTTTCCTGTCAACCATTCTGAATTGGTGGTGGTGTATCCTAGAAGCGACGATCCAGTACTATACCAGGAAGCGTTCAGGACTTGGCAGTTGATAAGGCTGCCAGCAGAACTTGGCAGAGAAAAAAATGGTGTTTCAGTACTCCGGATGTTTAGCATAGTATATGCCTCCATCTCTGATGCCTGTCCAGGTACAGGCCTCAAGAAGGCAGGAAGAGAGGCGAATGTCCATGCCACGGCAGCATCTACAACCCGATGACAGGCAAGGCTTTCGCAGGACCTGCAGCACTGCAAGGGCGCTATCAAATGTCCTTCCAATACTTTACTTGGAAGCTGATGAATAGCAGAATCTGTGGATATTTCCTCCGACTTGGAGCGTAGATGCAAACAGCATAGTAGGATACGGTAGATTGCTGAAAACATGACACAACAATGTGGTTGAAAAGAAACAGCAGAAGCAATTTTTTAAAAACTTGACCCTAACTATACATAAGTATTAAACACTATTGCTTTGTATATGGCAACACATGAACGATGCGCTACGTTTCGGATGAGTTAACAAGGTTAAGCCATATTCATATTTAGGACTTCTGTGCATATTTCTAAGTGATTGCGAAATAAACAAAAATTCTTTTTGACCCAGCAATTGGCATGGATAGCTGTGTGCTTTGCTGTCAGCCTAGCAGTCTCTGCTGCTGTTGCCCTGGGAACAATAATGATTGTTTTTTTGGCAGTCTTGTACGCAGTTAAGGCTTGGACTATTAGAATAAGGGGAATGCATCTATCAGCCGCATCATTTCCCAATAACTTGCCTTTCTCAATCCAGAACCCGCAAGCGCTTGAGTTCCACTGCATGGTCTGCGGCACAAGTCATAAAAACAGAGAATGCCCAAAGTGCGGAAGCAGGGCTGTCAGGGCGGGTTAGCTGAGCAGTGTCTTATCGCTACATCATGAATTTGAGGCCGCAGAATTTTTTACCTGCCAACCAATGGCTGAGCATCTATCAATAAAATGGTGGCAACTATACTTCAGTTGCTAGGGTAAAGCAATTTTTCAGCTGATAGTAATTTTGCCTTTCATATATGGATGCACTTGGCAAAAATAGGGATGTTCGCCGGATCCTATTTTGTTAGTAGCGATGCTATAGTCCGCTCCGGGGTCCAAGAGTCCTGAATTAAACTGCTTGCCTGCATTCGAGTCATCGGGCCCTACTCCACTGGTCGCAGTGTGAGGTACTGAATCGTCATTTTTCCATACAACCGTTGAATCAATTCCTGCTTTTGCATCATCTGGTTGATAGGCGGGATTGCCTTGTACTGCAGCACCTTCCAAGATATCTATAGTAACAGCATTTGCAGGGATTTGGGAGGTGTTGTTTGCTTGGTTCTCGCTATTAATAGCAGTTGTAGATTTTCCTGTATTTTCTCCTCCTTCAGTTGAGGATGTCTCTGGCAACGTCTCCGAAGGAGGAATCAGTGGTGGCGGAAGGGGCTGAAAAAACATTGAGGGAGTAAAAATGCTATGCCCAGGTGCCGCTTGGCTGAACAGAAAGTATGTTAGAATTCCTGTAAATGCACCAATTCCAAAGATTACTGGAAGTGCCACTCTTCCGATGTGCGTACGGGGCATATTGATGACTGCACGATCAATTGATTGCCTAATATAGTTTGGATAACAAGGTTAAGGGAGAAGCGAACTGCTCTAGAAAACAAATAGAAGTACCTAAATGAGTGTTCATCACGGAAAGTCGCTCGTAATTATTGGCTCATGACATAGTTTTGGTGTCTAAACATACTGCAAAGTCGAAGTGAAGAGAAGAGCAAGAAATGAATTAGGCTCAATGATTTCAATTGTTACTGTTCTGTCATCGTGAGCTAGAAATCCTGGCTCATTGATCTCGCATATTGTGGTTACGAATTCAATATAAGTCATCTAAGCAGATGACATCTAAATGCGCTGATATGTCTTACGCGTATTGTCTATCTTCGTAATAGCTGCTTCATCATCATTACTTCCTGCACATATTATTAGCTTTGCAACGACATCAATTTCGCTTGCTCCAGATCCTTCTTCAAAATCTTCAACTGAGAGGGATAGAGGAGATAGAGGCTGTATGTTCAAACAGCTACAAGAGTTTCTAGAACTGTCTGGCTACGAAAGAGCAAGAGAGGATCTGTCATATGCGGTTATTAATTAGATCCTATTTTCTGATTCTGGCTTTACTTCATTTGAGCCGGGCACCATTTCTATTCCTGCTGACATGACGGTAATTTGGTTCAATAATGATGATGATGATGCAGAGCATTCAGTTACGGTCAATACGGGCAATAGTACTATATACCTTCCGGAGCAGCGTTTGATTCGGATTTGATAGATCCTGACGGAGGATCATTCTTTCACCAATTTACGGTGCGGAGTAGCTTTTATCGTCACAATAACGATAACCCTATAGCTTCTAGACATCGTAGAACTTTATAAAATGAATAATAACCGCTGTGGCATGGCATGCAGAGCGCCGGGTCACAACCATCAGCAAGTTTACTGGAAAACAAATGGCAGGATTGCAACCAAAGGGATGGAAGAACCCGCTTGAATTGGCAGTCATGACCTATAGTGATAGATGGATGGATTAATGGATGATACATCCAAGACCTTAATACAATCTCCCAGCTTTTCATTCATATAGAGATAATAAGATGCTAGAAGCAAAATATTCTTGTTTTCACTTGGAGCCTTGTTATTGATTTCTTCTTCAATATGGTCAACCAACTTACCGGCTCTCTAATGCCATCTTTGAATGGGCATCGGGCAACAACGATGACAGGATGCCTAACGGGTATCCCGCTCTGGAAGGATACCCATGTACATACAAGGAGAAGGTCGAAGCTGGTTGAGGGGGGTTTTTCTTTTGGATGCAATTGGCGGCATTATATATTCTTGTATTCCTTGGAATAAGAAAAATGGTGGGCAAAAGGCACAAAGCAGGCAGTGGTTAGCAAGTGAAAAACAACACCAAGATACCAAGGGCAGCCGAATAGGCTCAAAAACCAACCGACCGACCATGATCCGAACAAAACCCGATTTTTTACTCCTAAATCAAGCTGCTACACTGGTTACTTCTTCATAGAAAGGCTGCTGTGACAGATATATAGACACAATATTTCGGAGTTCTTTTCTTCTTTTTCAATTATTGCGGATTTATAACGATGCACATAAAAAAAGAAAGAAAAAGCAGGGTTTTATGGCCGCCGTATTGTATTGGCCATATCCGTAGTTTTCAGGGCTCCTATTGCTAGGGCTGCTGTTGCCTACCCGCCTGCTGTCGTGTTGCCAGTCGTTGTCATGTTGCCAGTAGTCGCCGGTTCTTCTTCTAGGTTCACTGCTTTACCGAGGATTCCCATCACGGTGTCTTCGTCCAAATCTGGCCACTCCAGTGTAACGAGCACGTAGTATGTTTGGCCATTTCTTAGTCCAGTGGGTATTGTGAATTCGTTATCCTCACCCGTATCGTCAATTACTCCGCCGATATGTCTTTCGATGCCATCCGTTGATATGAACAGCACATCTATGTTGTCTGCGGGCTCCATGCCGGTAATATTCCCAAACTGGAACGATAGCGGGCCGCCTGCATACAGTGTCGCAACCCCGTCCTCGTTGGAGGATGCGTATTCTGGCCGCTCGATAGTCATACTTCTTTGATCTGGAAATTCAACGAGCCCAAGAGGGTCGATGTCCCTTTGCTCCTGCTCGGATGGCAGGTCTGTGTCAGCCCTTGTTAATATGAGCACTTTGGATTCTCCAGCTGTCAGGTTCTCTCGAAGGCTGCTGGCTAGCGCTGCCAATTGCTCTTGTTCTTGCTGCGCTAGTAGTGTTTCATTATCTGGGGCTGTAGTAGTAGTAGTAGTTTGATTGGTGGTGTTGCCCAACTGGGTCGCGTTATCAGCCGCGGTAGTGTCGTTGGTTGTTGTTGTGATAGTAGTAATAGTAGCAGTGTCAGGTTGTTGCTGCGAAAAGGACATCGTTGCCGGCATTCCCACCAAGATGGTCAGGAGACCGACAGCGATAGGAATGATCAGCATATTGTTATTGTTGCTGTTGTTCTTGCTTGCCTTCTTCCTACTAGTCATTGGAAACGGTAAAAGTGCCAGTTATTTAAATAAGACGTAAGTGTACTCTTAAGGATTAATCTGCCGAAGATCTTTAGTCAAAAGATCAGTATCGGTCTTACGTAGAGAGACCCTTAAAGATATAAGAAACCTGCAGATGAGCGGGCTATCAAATAAGGTGTCAAGAAGTAGGAAGTATATATCCTCAGCTTTGGCATTGCCCTGCCCCTCTTGCTAAGGTATTTCGAGACAATATAGTACTATAGCCAGCGTAGAACCTCCATGCCATTGGTGCTGTTCCCTTGATTTTGCATAATCGATTTGAAATTATGCATATGCACATGCTCAAATTATGCAACAAAAAAAGTACACTCAAAAAAAGTGTGAGGCTATGCAGAATTGAGCACGAAGGTGCTGCCAAAGCAGGGGTCAGATGAGCCCGAAATCATGCGTAGAATGGCTGTTTGTGCAGCCAAACGATTATGATTCTTTTATACCTCTGCTTTCCACTGGAAGCGCTGGAAACGCGCACGCGCACGCGTGTGTATGACACTGCTACCGCTATTACTCTACCCGCACAAGAGATGCCATTATCTTGTCTGCCGATATTTTTTGCTCTACACCGGCAGCAATCGCCGCCAAATTCCTTATCTCGTAGCCCATCAGCTTGAGCGACGCAAGCAGGTTTGCTATCGTGAAAACGGTCCTGAACGAGTTCATTATCCTCTTCAGCGCCTCCTTTTCAAAGCCGGCTTCAAGCTGCATGATTGCATCGATGTCGTTTGCAGCGCTCCTCGGTATCAGATCCTTGTAGGTGGTGGCAGCAAGCTCGCCTATCGCCTCTTGTATCTTTTCCGTGTTTATCATCTTTTGCAGCGTGTCCTTGGACACCTTGGTAGTGGTGGTCACTATCAGGTCGGTGACGTCGGCAGGGCTCAGCCCCCAGTACTTGCCCCTCAAGACAGCAAGGACGTTGTACGTGTCGATGTCGATTCCGACCAGCTTTTGCGCGTCCTGCAATTTCGATTCAAACACCACGGCCCTATCAAGCGACTTGTAAAAGGCGTGGTCAAGGTAAGTGTCAAAGACCCGCACATCGCCTTTTTCCTTGTACGACTGCGCTGCCTTTTTGGCGTCTTCGCCAAATTCGCTTCCAGCCAGAGAATTGACGGCCTCATCAAAGTCCTTTGCAACGAGCGCCTTGACCACCAGGTCTCTCCTGCCGACAAGCTCTTCAGCACGCAGGTTTATCTTGGGCAGTAATTCCTCGTATGTCCGGCCCATAGCTTTCCCTTTCAGGATTATCTTTAGGTTCCAGGTGATGTGCCTGACAAAGTAAGCGTTCAGAATTGCAGAGCCGTTTGCGATGTTGACCATCTTGGCATGCTGGTTGACAAGGTATTCGCGCAAAGCGCCTTCGACCTTTTCGGCGGTGAAAGGCCTGGTCAGCTTTGCCAACGCGTCAAGGTAAACAGTGTTTTTCATCCTAGTCACGAGCTCCTCAATGTCCCTGGACTCTGCCAAGGTCTGGAGCTCGGTCTTTGAAAGCATCTTGCCTCTGAGGCTGTGGGCAACGACCGTGCCGAAGATCTTGTTTGGCATGCTTACCTTGTTGGTGTTCATTCAGCAGCAAGAGTTCCCTCAATACTAAATAAAAATCCTTTGCCTAGAGAGCTAGCTAGTTAGTTAGTCCTTAAACAGCGAGGATATCGCTTTTGAAATTCTTCTGGCAAAAGCAAGGAGCACAAAGTGCATGCCAAAGCCTGTTCCCGCGCTGACGCCCACGTTGAGCTCGGCCACTTGGAAAAGCCCGATAAATAGGCCGAGCGCCGGCAGTGTGAGTATCAATGCCATCGCGGTGCTGACCCACGTCCCCTTGATGAGAATGTCGGATGGGAGATGATCGATCCTCTGGTTCTGGAATTTGAGTGCAGTCTTGGCCATCGATATTATCTCAAAATGCAAGCAATATTAGTATTGACATGTCAAAACATATACTGTATATTATCATAAACCTAAAAAATTAGGTCACAGGACAACCTGCAAAAATATTTGTAGTTCTATGGACAAAAATCAAGAAATTCTGACGAATTTTGCCACAATCGCTATTTTGTCGCAAAATTTAATAGTAAAAAATTTTATTAATTTTATAATAATGTCCTTTACAAGTCATCTTGTTGTAAAAATAAGCGAAATTATGCCTCTCTGAATAAGACTTAATTAGCAAGTGAGCTATCTCTATACCACAGATGCAGCTACCATCAACAACTTCGTCTTCTTTGAAAAACGACGACAACAAGCTGGACGAGAGGCTTGAGAAGCTGATAGACCAGTTCGAGCGCGAGGTAGAGCCATACGACAGGTGGTCGAGGCTCTCAGTTACTGCCACCTCTGTCGGAGTCATCGCGTCGATCGTTCTTCCGCTATTGCTCCTGCCGCATGGGACGGCGCTGTATGCAACCATCGCAGGCATCGTCGCCAGCATTGGCTTGACAAAATTGCCGATAATTTACGCGGATCACAAAAAGCACCAAATCTCCAGGCAAAAGTACAAGCCGGTGACTGGCGTGTGCATGTGCGACCTCTACCAGTACAGGACCCACCTGCACAAGATGGAAAGCGCCAAGACGACTGGCGAGCGCATTAGGCACTCAAAGCTGGCAAGCTATTACAAGCAGCAGATGGGCCTATAGCCACACACACACACTTTTTCTTCTCCTTCTTTTCCTACAACAAGGCTATCTATCTTGCCGAGAGCAGAAGTGAAATTCTTCGCAGAGGACTTTACACATGCAGTTTTTTATGTGAATTAAATGAAAATCATTCATGTTATCATTACTATTACAATGATTGAACTCTTCATTGGAAGATCTGAACTTGAGTCATATATATCTCTGTGGCCACTTATCTGGCTTTCATAACTTATTCAATCATGATAGCAAAATATGGAATTTCAAAAGCTGAAACCTTTGAAATAATACCCAAGATTCTTAGTTTACTAAATCAAATACTCATGGAAGGCAATATAAAAAGTACGAAAGAAAAATCAGATATCAAAAAGGAAATTGCAGAGCTGGCTACAAGTGTGTGGATATGATATTCCTCAAGCCATTGCAAGACCGACCTACTACACACAGTCCCCGCCTCGACACACACAAAAACGCGGCTTAACTCTAGATAAGAAGAGTCTCATTTCCTTTAAAGTATTAATAATTCTTCTGGATCTGCATGGAAAATATTTTCCCTAGGATGACTACAAGGATTTTCACCATGCTTCTATCATAAACGCAACATCTATCTATTCAATATTAGAAATCATTGTGCTGAAAAGTCTGGCAAATAATCTTTATACCACCTATCACTTTTAGCGTTGGATGGAATCTGTACCAGGAGTAGATGGAAACAGAGCCATCTCTCTCTTTTCAAATGGGTGGTTTGCAAATGTCAAGGCAGATTTGAAAAAGCTAAAGGAAATGGAGCTAAGGACAGAGGGTAAAAAGACACTTAGCAATGGCTTGAAGGTAGCATTATCCTACAACAAGTTCCTTGCTACAGCCGCACTGGATAATAACGTCATCACTCCAAAGATGAACCTCACAAATATTGGAAGAACGATTTTTCTCTCCTCTTCTCCTACATCACTTGCTTTTTTTCTTATTACAATCTTACTACTAGTACCCGTTCTAACAGCAACAACAGTCTTTGCACAAGAAATTCCCCCTATTATTAGTGGTGTTAGTGGTGGTTCTTTGGGACTACCATCATCCACTATTACTTATAGCGGTGTACCTCATAATACTACTACTACTGCTGCTCCTTCTTCTCATGCACCAACATCAACAGAAGAATCACCGCTGCGAGTCGCTTTCGTCAAGCCCTCATTTACATATGCTGCCTATTCGCTAGATGGATTCTATACCTTCTATGACAAACACTCAGATGAAACAGACGAGACAACAAATGTCACAACCGATCTGAACATGCTTACAGTTGAAGTTCCAGACGAAACTTATATTCATTATAAAGATGATTCTTCTGATCCACCGACTGTTCCAGCACAACAAGAATACTATGATACGTTAAGGGGACTTGTAGAACAAAGGTCTTCTTCTTCTTCCCAAAATGAGACTGTCAGCATTAAAGATGATAAAGGCGGAGGAAATGGTGATGATCTACCTCCTATACAGATTGCAGACATAACCGATAAGGAAGTTCATGAAGGTAAGATCTTTGACAGTGCTGGGAATAATGCCTATGATGTACTCTTCCTCTTCCATCAAGAATACGTCACTCAACAAGAATATGATAATCTAAAGAGATTTGTAGTGCAAAATGGGGGAACAATTGTCTTTAATACTGCCAATACTTTTACTGTGGAAGTAAAATACGATAGTGCTGACAATACTGTCACGCTGGTGAGAGGTCATACGTGGGCGTATGATGGCAGCAGCTATGCGTGGCGGGCATATCCGAGAGAAAGATGGATTAATGAAACTCAACAGTGGGTTGGGAGTAATTTCATGCTAGATCCACAAAGTGATGACGTAACCTTTTCTAATAATCCATTCAATTACGAGCATTCAGAGGAACAATTTATTACAAACCCAAATGCCACTATAATTCATGATTTTGAGGTGACAGAGGATACAACGAATGAGTTAGGCGACGAAAGAGTGGCGCAACATTTTCCAGATCTTCAAACAGTAGTAGCTACATATGAAATGATCAGTGGCAAAGGGAAGGTTATAAATTTAGGCATCTTTGGGCACACACTGGACGATAACGAAGCATTTCTAAAGTTCTATGATGAAGAAATACTTTCCCGTGCATTGGGCTAGTCTAGTCTCCAATGACAACATCTGGTGGCAGCAGTAGCAGAGTCTTTGCAGCAAAAATCAAAGGCAACGACAGGCCTAATCTCATACTGAAACCCCAGAAGATGTTAACTAACATAGATGCCCAAGGAGGAAACGATATCGTTGATGGAGACGGACTCGCTGAACCTAGCACTGGGGACGATGATGGCGATTCGCCATAATTATAACGCTGGCTTATTCGTTCCATTTCAGACTAGATAAGGAAATTTTTGTTGTCATAGTGGTTGGTTCATGCACTCCTCGAGCTGTGTAGTTTTTTGATATGTTACACCAAAGGACGAGGGTTGGGATTTGGGGAACTCTTCGCGCTGCTTGAGTTTATTCCTTGAAGAAGGAAGATGTTTTCTATAGTTATTTGTTTTGAAAAAGACATTGATGCCTTGCTGTTCAGTCTGGCTTAATAAACAAGCATCTTTTATGTCGACAAAATAATAACAACGACAAACCTCAAAGAAGATTCTTTGACCAAAATATCTTCAAAAATTAAGGAGGTAAGGATGTTGGTGGGCCACCATAATTATGTCCCCGTCTTTGATCTTCTTCAGGTAGGACGACTCCATAGATAGGAGTGTTGCCATAGTGCTCATCTACACTTGAAGGATCTGGGAAGATGCTTATGATTTCACCTGAAACCTTAATGGTAGTAGGCACATCTTCAAATGCAGCCTCCGGTGTGCTGATCGTAGAATTGCCAGTATACGTCGTTGTACCATTTTCATTATTAGATGAAACATTTGACAGTCTAAAGTTCGTGATCACGTGAGTGTGTGCTTCTGATCCATTAAGCGGTATCATTCTAAGGTTTGCATTGAATACTGCTGCAGCTGCCACGCTTGAAGCGTTACCATCGCCATTTTCGGTAGTAGTTGTTGTTGCTATTGTTGTCTCATTGAATGAAAGCAAGTTGCCTCTCCAGAATCCTGTAACAACCCAGGCAGGTTGGCCGGATTCGTTATTTTGAATACTAGCAATTGGTCCAAAGGAAAAATTGCCTGCTTGCACAAATGGCTGCTGACCAAATGGAAGAGGAAGACGTGGTCCCTGGTTATTATTATTATTATTATCAGGTGCAACCGAAGGTCCTTGTGCATAAGCAGGAGCGACACCTACGGAAACAGGTACTATAATTAACACCAAAAACAAGATAACAATGAAAACAGAATGTGAGAAGCTCCTGCTCATTCCATTTGGGATACTGCCAAATTGTAATATTAATGTTTGAAATAAAACGCAGAAGGTTCTTTGTATAGTGTTCAATGAGCTAATTTTAGCCTCACCCACTACCACTACTAAACACTTGGATTCTGTCGTTCCCCATGTCAGTTACATACACTCTTCCGTCTACACCTATAGTCACTCCTGTAGGAGTATCAAACTGACCATCAGCTGAGCCACGTGAGCCCCATTTAGTTATGAAATTGCCATTGCTGTCAAAAACTTGAATGCGATCATTGCCACCGTCTACTACGAAAACATTGCCAGATGTTGAGTCTATCGCTATTCCTGTAGGAATACTAAATTGTCCATCTTCGGAACCAGATGTTCCCCACTTTCCTAGAAAGTTTCCATTGCTGTCAAACTTTTGAACACGATCATTTCCAGAGTCTACTACATAGATAACGCCTTGCGAGTCTGTGGCTATACCTGCAGGTCTCATGAATTGACCATCACTTGAGCCTGGGGAGCCCCAGCTTAAGATGAAATTGCCATCACTATCAAACTTTTGTATGTTGTTGTTCTCTCCATAGTCTCCTACATACACGAAGCCTTGGGAGTCTACTGCAATGCCACCAGGGGTTATGAACTGTCCCTCACCTAATCCGGTAGAGCCCCACATGCCTAGAAAAGCACCATCTGATGTGAATTTCTGCACAGCCTGACCAGCATTTCCCCAATCTGTCACATATACCGTCTCGTTAGAATCTATTGCTATGCCGAGTGCATTAGCAAATCCACCACCCCCAGTTCCAAGATAGCCCCATGCTAGCAGGAACGTTCCATTAGAAGTAAACTTCTGCACTTGATTTGCCAAAGCGGTATAGTCAGTTACATATACATTGCCAGCGGAGTCTGTTGCAACTTCTAGGGGTTGACTGAATTGACCAAATGCTCTTCCAGAGCTACCCCACGATGTGACAAATGAGTAATTGCTAGTCTGCTGTGCAAATAATGATGATGGTGATAGTGTCGATATCGCATACACAGAAAAGACCAAGGCAGCTATGGGAATAATTTTGTGAAGGGTGACATTCATTAGGAAGCTGATGGCATGTTTGCTTTTAAAAGGATTTATCTGGTGAATTATGTACTTAATTTCAGGATAATTATTATCTATTAAAGACAATACGGACCTGACCATACGAAGAGCAAAAATAGATAAGAGCCACACAAACCATCCTTCTTTTATTTTTGGATATATATTCCATCGATGCAATGATAGGATGAGTGAGTAATGGTGGGGGAAATATTCAACCTATGGAATGGCAGGAGTCGGAATTGCCGCTGCCATTGGTTTCGTCTTTGCCCTTACAGTTCTAAATAGCAATAATAATCCAATTGATACGGGGACAGACAATCCTGAAGTCGCTCAGCGGCTAGAAACACAACCTAATGAAGCTTTGTCATTCTTCTTTGAACAACAACAACAACGAGAACAAGAACCAATTGCGGACGGGGGTCAGCAGACAGGGGACGCTTCTGTCCAGTCAAAGGAACGGGATCAAGCGGCAGGCTCGGATTTATCGCAGCAAGAGATGACCATTTTGCAGCAAGAAGCGATGGATTTGTGACCGACATTATCGTCTCTCGTCTCTGTCAATGGTACAACCGGAGAGGTGATTACAGAGGTCGTTCCGGTTCGCTGTTTGCACTAGGCAAGCCATTTTTTATTCAGGCGTATTTCACTAACCCAAATGAAAAGGATGTGCCGGATCACACGCTCGTAATGACTCTGGCACACAACGGAACAGGAGGTGATGCGGCAGAACAGCCGGCCAGCGACGACAACATGCTTGTGCAGACTGCAAGCTTTCGTGGAGACATCAGCGCAAACGAAAATGTGGATTTAGAGTTTTATTGGAATCCTGACACAGAAGGAGAGTATGTACTAGTTATCTTCTCCTTGACGCCGACCGAATTGTCAGAAAGAGAGTCGAGTGAGCCGATTCTTTCTGTTTCGATCCAAGCAGTCGACGAGTGACTGCTCATACCCGCTTTCAACAAGCCAGCATCGCAGCTAACATCTACACTTGTTTTGCCGTCACTCTATGTGATTCGCATCGACCTGTTTGGCGTAGCCTTGCGGACTGCAAGCTTGTTATTCAGCCACTTGTTCCGCAGTTTTTCGTCGCTCCAGTGCCTGTACAAAACGCTTATTGGAACCTCAACTGTCCTGCTTACGCGCTCACCGCGTAGCCGTCAGCCTTTTGGTGCTTCTTCCTCAGGTTGCGCTCTTGCTCGTATGTGACTGCTATATCATCTGGCATCACCAGCCCGGCACCCTGTGCTTATCATACAGGTATATGCTGCCATCTCCTTGTGGCTCATTTTCATCGCGTCTGCTCTGTCAAGGATGGCAAACCACTGCTGCCAGTTCTTGCCAGTCTTCGCCTGAACCGCTGTGTCGCTCATGCGCGCCTTGCTCATTGTTGCTTCTATGCTGGTCGCAAAATGTAAACTTTCAGTATTCAAAGAACCTCTGCATGTCGCCCTTTTCCGATACAAGGGCAAGCCAGTCTATCCCTGTCTGCCTTGGAGATTTTTTGCACAGCGCCGATATTATTTCTCCGGCGGTCTGCTCAGGAGTCCTGCCGGTCGTGTCAAACTCGGCAACTTTTCGTTTGCCAAAAGTTTTCAGCGAGTCGTAGAGCGACACGCCAAGGATCTCGCTTGCAACGTTCTCGCGGCTCTTATCCGTGCTGTACCCTCTCTTCTTGAATGTTGTTTTCAGCTCGTAGGGAGACCTGCGCAAAACAGCCGCCATGTCGACGCCAGCTGCTGGCTTGATCACGTATGGCGCAAGGTGCCCGACTATTATCAGGTCATTTTTTGATTTCAACGATTTTGCCAGCAGCGCCCCCAGCTTTTTGACATCGACGTCAAGGCCGCGGTCAGTCTTTTTCTTGATTGCATTATTGTCAATTGCAACCCTGTTGATGTCGATTATCTCTGCGCCAAGCTTTTCTGCAATTATCTTGGCGCTTGTATGCTTGCCCACTCCCGGGTTCCCGGTAATTACGAGCCTGAGCCTCTTCAACCAGCGTTGTACTCTGCGGTACACTATTTATTCGTGGCACGACCAGAAGCAGCAGGCATATGCGCACCTGCGAGTCCTGCGGTAGGGTCAGGTTCTACTCGCTCAACTTTCTGTTCTCAAATACAATATGCAACGAATGTTACTTGAAAATGAAGGAGGAGAGGCAGGGCAACAACAGTAAGCGCTAGCTAGCTCTGAGCGCTGCCGCACTTGCTGCAGAACTTGGCGTTAGCCTTCATCTTGTGGCCACAACTGATGCAGAATTTCATCCCAGGCTCTAGCGTCCCCCTGTCAAGCGGCGTCAGCTGGGGAGGCGTCATCACTTCAGTAGGCGCCGACTCTATGCCGCTGTACATGTCTGTGACGGCGCCACTTGGCCTAAATGAGTCGTCAACGTCAGGCGCAAGGTCCGACTCTTTCTTGCTGCCCTTTTCCTCAAGGTATAGTAAGAGCCGCGGCCCACGCTCACCACCGGGGGTGTTTACCTGATCGCCTAGCCAGAGCGCAAATTTTCTCAGCGTCATGTCGGGCGTGGAAAATGTAAGCGAGTGGGTGGACATGTATTCTTCAGTGGCGGCCCTGCCGTTGAACACCTTTGTCATTGTTGATAAATGCCTAAAAGTGGCTATTAATTATTGCGACCTGCCGCACTTGCTGCAGAACTTGGCGTGCGCTGGTATCGAAGCGCCGCAAATAATGCAGTTCTTCGTGGAAGATCCGCTGCCTGCGCGGGGCCTTGGCAACTCGATGTCGACTGGCTTGAGGGTAGGCTCTGTTTGTTGTGGAGAAGGCAGGGTGTATTCGCTGCCGCCTCCGGCAGCCGGGGGTCCGACCGTTCCGCCGGTGCCTACAAAGCCGCCAATGCCAAACCCTGCCTGAGGGGCTGATGGATAAGAGCTGCCGCCAGTAGGGCCCTTGATCGAGGTGCCCTTTTCCATTGCAGTCTTCATCTCCAGTATGACTCGCACAGCGAGAAAGTTCAGCGCAGACGTTGCAACTAGGAATTCGCCTATCTTGGCAAAGAACTCTTTATCGCCCATCTTGCCCTGCTTGTAGAGCTGGTTTGCGTCGATAAATGACTCGTACAAGTTCTGGGTGTCATTGACCAGCTGCTTGAGCTTCTCAACTAGCCCTCCAAGAGTATCGACGCCAAAAGACATTGCAAAAGGAAAAGGGCGTGCAGGCTTTAAAAATGATTGGTATTCTCTGCCCGCTTCTAGTAATAGCTGCCGCCG
>DATCWI010000068.1:0-7605 GCA_036566425.1 Nitrososphaera sp. | reverse complement strand
TATTTTTTCTTTGAGCAATTCTGAAATTGCTACTATACGAAACAGAATGATTGGTTTTATATTTCAATCATACAACCTAATTAACAGAACTACTGTTCAAAGAAATGTGGAGCTGCCTGCGATCATTAGAGGTGTGAACAGTGGCATCCGTATTCGTCGCGCTAAAAAGCTTCTTGACATGTTGGGGATAGGGGATAGAGCAAATTTCAAACCTTCTAACTTAAGTGGAGGTCAGCAGCAGCGGGTTGCGATAGCTCGAGCATTAATGAATAACCCCACAATAATCCTTGCTGATGAGCCAACTGGCAATTTGGACACAAAGACTGGGAATGACGTCTTTAACTTCCTCCGCATTCTTTGTCAAAGGTACAAGAGAACTATCATTATGGTAACTCATAACCCCGCACTAGCAGAGGCAACAAATAGGGCCATCTATATCAGAGATGGAACAATCGAAAAGGAGGTTTCCAATATATGATCGATCAGAAACTATTTTTGTGCGGTTGGATTAGGTTCCGTTGTATGTCCATTGTCGATTGTGAAAATAGTCGTTTTCATATGCATACCACATGCAGACCTAAAAGCCCAAAAGAAGTGGGAAAGAGAGAAAAATTTGTGATCTGAATTGAACATCAAGGAGATCTTCTTACTCTCAATTGACGCTTTAAAGGATAGAAAAGTAAGATCAATCCTTACTATACTCATGGTTGTAGTGGGAAGCAGTCTAATGGTTGCGCTTAACGGACTGAGTGCTGGCTTTGGCAAGTTTATTGATGAATCCTTTAGTTTACTTGCGCCAAATATACTATTTGTTACAAGTGCTCAGCAGGATGAGGCCTCATCTAGTCCTTTTGGAGGTGGGGGTCCGCCACCCGTTCCTAAGATTACACTAAATGCTGCTGTTGAGGCCAGGATACGCTCTCTTCCTTTTGTAAGCGATGTGATCTCATCATATCAAGGTCAAGTACAGCTAGAATCATCTGGCAAGACTCTTTCCACTGCTCTTTTTTCGATTGATCCAGTGAAGCTTTACACTATAGCACCTACCCTGGAATTTGAAGAAGGTTCTGCTATACGCTCAAATGATCCATCTGCAATTTACATAGCTGATCAGATAGCATATCCTCCGGGTGAGAATGCACCTTTTGCAACAATAGGTCAAACAATGAGAGCCACATATACATTCGTCGATGAAAATGGCGATCAACAGGAAGAATCCAAAAGCTTTGTCGTAAGAGGTATAATAAAGCCCGCAGGCAATCCAACAATTGATAATGCGGTCGTGTTCAATGAAGATGCAGGAAACGCTCTAATGCATAAATCCGGCAAGTATGACGGTTTCTTGGTAGCTGCTGAATCGGGGGAGTTTGTGGACACCGTTGAAGAGGAAATAAGGAAATTATATGGAAATGATATAGGCGTCACCTCGCCGGAAGCTATACTTGAGACGATAAGGGAGTTCACAGGAGGGTTCACTGTTTTTATACTAGGGATTGCACTCGTGGCCCTTCTTGTAGGAGCAGTGGGAATCATTACGACTCTTTATACCTCAGTAATGGAAAGGACCAAAGAGATAGGGACAATGAAGGCGATCGGAGCGCAGAGTAGCAATGTACTCAGCCTTTTCATGGCAGAAGCTCTAATGATAGGCATACTTGGAGCCACTTCTGGATTGCTTGCAGGTATCGCTGGAGGCTATGTACTGACTGCAGGAATAGGTTCAGCGGGAGGACCAGATGAAGGCGGTGCAAGCAGTGGTCCACCAAGTGTATCACCTGTCTTCCGTCCTAACGACCTAGCAACTGTCTGGGGTATTTCTGTTGGTCTCAGCGTTATTGCAGGCATATATCCCGCATGGAAGGCATCAAGGCTATCTCCCATTGTTGCTCTAAGAAGAGAATAATTCAGCATTCATCATGCGATATTCTATCTTTACAAAATATTTGCAAAACTATGAAGTCCATATTAAGTCATATTATCTATCTACAATGCGTTCATGATTCCATCTAAACTTGCAACGATCCAAAAGGGACACTACCGGCGCTTCGTCAATACAATAATAACTTTTAGATACAAATAATTTTTAGATTAGCTCTTTAGAATCATGTTGAAAAGCTGACGTGCTGCCATTTTGGGATGGTGTAATGCAAGCTTCATCATGTTGACTCTGCTGAAATCTGCCTTGATAAAGTCCAAAAATTCGTCGACTGTCATATACCGGAGAATTTCAATCTCTTTATCCCATTGTTCGTCAGTTAACCCAATCCAGCGCATCTGCACCTTGAGGGCAGAATATATCTTAGACTCTGCCTTGGCTTTCCATACTCGTTCATACTCTAGCAAATAATCCCTATCCGAATTATGCGAAAGCGAATCGGCTCCAACCTTCCCAGCAAGCCTCCCAAATTCAATGGCGTAGCGTATGCCTTCTAGCACAAGTGGATTTGACTGGCCCGCAGAGTCACCGACCATTATCAACCCATCAGCAACGCTATTATGCCTGACACCCTCATTTGGTATGAATCCATAGTGCAGTTCTAATGGTTGTATCTTACCATCCCCAATTGCATCAAGCGGCTTGAACCTTTTTTCAATAATTTTGTTCAACTTCTCAAGGGGTTCCGCATTGGATTCTGGTCTGCCAATTCCTACACCAACTCTCACCCTGTTTTCGGAGAGAGGAAATAACCATGCATAGCCTGCATCTGAATATTTTTGCCCTACCATAAGGACCCATGTCATGCTGTCTATATCGTCGCAGTAGCATTCATATTCTACACCTATTCCGTAACGCTTCCATTGGCCGACTACTCCTGCTTTTCGGCCAACAGACGTGCTAAAGCCGCTTGCATCTATAACTAAGCTTGAGTGCACAGTTAATTTTCCGGTTGGTGTGTTTGCCTTAACACCTGCCACTCTATGCCCTTCTTTGATAACATCCGTAACAATACTTTTTATCATCAACTGGGCTCCCTCCCTGGCTGCAAGAAAAGCAAGATGCTGGTATGCAGCCCTAACATCAAGTACACATGATGTGGCTACATCGCCTCTGATAATGACATCATTAGACGGCGATACAAAGCGATAATTCTGAATCGGGTTGTAAAACTTGCTTGGTATGCCAAGCTTCTCCATTTCAGTAATCCAAGTTACTCCGCTAGTCCTTATGCTGTGTGCAATAGACTGGTCCTTCTCAAAGAGAACTACTTTTGCTCCACCCTTTGCTGCTGTATATGCAGCTGAAAGTCCTGCAGGTCCTCCCCCAACCACTACAATATCAAATCTTTCTTCTTTCTCTTCCATTATTTTTTACTCATCCTGTAGTAAAGGAGATGCCATCAAATCTCATATGCGGCAGTATGGAATCATAAATCACTTTTCGCTCCTTTGAAACCCCGTTCAAACTGTGCATCGCCTCAAATACATTACCCGCGACCATCACTTCCTTGACGGGGTACTCAATACTTCCATTCATGACCAGCTGGCCTCCTTTGACGACACCTGAAAAATCCCCATTGACGGGATTTACATTACCAGAAAACCTGCTTATGATTATGCCCTTATCTATTTCAGAGACTAGTGTATCGACACTGGAGTTCATAGATTTTACTACGAAATTAGTTGTTGAGACCATTGGAGGAGAGCTTGTTGATCCGCCTGCGTTGCCAGTGGTCCTTACACCATCTTTATTCGCTGTGTATGTATTATAAAGAAACTTTTTTAGAATCCCTCTTTCTATTACAAGATTACGTCGATGGGGAACACCTTCTCTATCAAAGCTAGATGCATTAATTCCCTCAACGTTAGTTGCATCATCTTCTACAGTCAGTAGATCAGAGGCCACCTGTTTGTCTAACTTGCCTTCAAAACGGCTGGATTTTTTCTGCACAGCATCCGAATTGATGGAATGGGCAATTACTTCCTGTATCATTTCATTTGAAGCCATAGGAGTTAGCAACATTTCTCCTTTGAAGTTTTCATTAATCTTGCGTGTGCCAAGCGACTTTACTACGGTCTCTGCAAACTCGCTTGCAGTATCGAACACATTAATGTCTTTGACACGATGCGAGCTGCCCACCTGGTAGTCAAAACTTGAGATTTCGGTATTTTCTATCGCCATGCCCATTATCGACCAAGAAAACACACTTGCCTTCTCTTTTTGCTCTATGCCATTAGAGTTTGCAAGTGAATGTGTCACAACTTGGGCACTAAAGTTACCGCTGTCAACACTTACTCTACTATCATAAGATTTAGCAGATTTGAGCATGTCTGAGGCCATCTTTGCTGCGTCTAATGTCCTAAATGACTCTGCATTTCTATCATATATGCCGCGGAGCGATTTTGACTTTGATCTTGTCTTTGCCGGAAAGACATTGTGTCTGTCCTTAGGACTCGCGCGTGCGACCTTTATCGCCATGGCTACCGCCTCTCTAATTCTGGTTTTGGCTAGATCGTTTGTAGAATAAAACCCAGTCGAGCCATCAACCATGACTCTGATACCTATAGAAGAGGTGCCCTGTGACTTTGCTTGCTTGACGTCATTATTCTCTATGAAGACCTCTGATTCATTAGTGGTCGCAGCATAGACTTCTGCATCACTTGCCCCAAGGGATTCGGCCTGCTTTATTACGAATCGCAAAAGATCCAGTGTCAACCTTGTAGCCCTCCAATTACTGCTGTACATTTGATATATGGACCGCCGCCGTCAACCTTTGCTGGCTGATACTTGCCGCAGTAACCCGTGCCGATATCGTAATGAAATTCATTTCCCACCATATCGATCGACTGAAGCACCTCAAATGCATTCCCAGAAATGCTAGCACCCTTAAGCAGCTCTTTCTCCTCTCCATTTTCTATCAAATATACTTCTTCCGCGCCAAACATGAATTCACCATTTGCATCTGCCTGTCCGTTCCTTGCACCCTTGACAATGAATCCGTGTTTGGTTTCCTTTATCATTTCATGTATCTTATCTTCGCCTGGTTCAATGTACGTGTTGCGCATTCTGATGAGAGGTTCGTCGTTGTAATTGAAGGCCCGGGCGTTTCCGGTTGAATCCGTACCAAAAATCATGGCTGACTCTCGGTTATGGAGAAATGATTTGAGCTTACCTTTTTCAATTATTACAGTTCGTCCAGCAACTATACCTTCATCATCAACGATTATTGTTCCACCTGCATTACTTTCTATCTCCGACCTCCCGCTATCAACCAATGTGACAAGCTCGCTTGCTACTTTGCTACCAATCTTGTTTTTTACCACCGATCCGGATAATACAAAGTCCGCTTCCACTGTGTGGCCAATTGCCTCATGGGAGAGAAGACCTACCATTGCAGGATCGAGAATTACTGTGGTCTTGGTGCCGTTCACATGTCTAGCGTCGAGCAGCTTGGCGGCTCTTGTGGATGCCATGCGAGCATATTCTATATGGCTCTTATTTTTGAAAAGGTCATTCCACCCGCCAGTGATTCCAATTCCCTCGTGGGCTGTTGCGCTCTCGCTTCCCCTCCTTGCAATTGCTGTTACGCTGAACTCAGGCTTTGAATCAAAAATCTCAATATCTGCGCCGTCGGTGTTCACGATGATCTTATGATCAACTGTATCACGGTAAGTACAAGAAGCAGTCTTGATTGCTCTATTGCTTCGAGCCTCCTTTTCTGCATCCTTTGTAACTTGAACTTTCTGCTCGATGCTAATATCTGATAGGTTTTCGTTGTTGGAAGCTGTCCTAAAAGACCCTGTAACCATTTTTGATTCAGCGAGCCCTTTGACTTTGTTCTTCTTAGTCTGTGCAAGTGCTCGTGCTGCTGATATGGCCTCACTTAGAGATTCTCTTAAGGTTTCATTTGAGATAACGCTTGTACTGGTAAAGCCCCAGCAGCCCTCTACCAGAACCCTGATTCCACAGCCAGCATTTTCTACCACTCTTATCCTTTCAAGCTCTCCGTTGACAAAATTGACCTCGGTTGTATTCCTTGATTGAAAGCGTGCTTCGACGTAAGTTGCGCCCTTTGAAGATGAAATCAGTACTCTGAGACTGTCGCCTATCTTTGCACCATTTTGCATTGTTTTCAATTTGAGACGTAATAGGGGTATATCTGTATCTCTCTATTTCTTTGAGAAGTTCTTTTGTCCAAATAACTGTCACAAAATTGCTGTCACAAATAATACAACTGCCAAAAGATTTATTTAAAATCCGTCGAATTGACCCCTGGTTAGTATTCTGGTTTTATTTGAATCTATATGCTTCAAGTTTTATGAAATTTATGATATTTGAAATCTCTTCACATCCTGCTCAGTGAAAAGCAGATAGACCACACGATTGAGTAAAATTCAAAGTTTATGCGATCTACAATTATATCCTGTGTAATCGCTGCAGGATGTAGAAATGGAATTTATCCCTGCAATTCCCGCCCCTGAAATCAAAGAAATATCAGACTGGGCTAACTCACAGCCACTTTCGATAAGAGGTTTGAAGGGTAAGGTGGTGCTCATTGACTGTTGGACATATACCTGCATCTTTTGTCTTCGGACTATACCTATCATGAGGCGACTACAACAAAAGTATGGAAATTATGGACTGCAGGTGGTTGAGGCACATTCTGCTGAATACCAATTTGCTACTGACCATGACAATATCCGGCGCGCTCTTCTCAGATATAACATCAGCGATATACCAATTGCATTTGACATTAACAATAAAACATGGGAGGCTTTCGGAAATATGTACTGGCCAAAACATATCCTTATAGATCACAATGGACTCATCCGTTATGAGCATGCTGGTTACGGCAGCATGGAAGATTTTGAAGATGTCGTTGTCGAGTTGCTAGAGGAGGCTGGAAAGAAGCCGGTTGAGGGAAAAGATAAGGAGGATCCAAAGGATGAGATCTATGATACATATGGTATGCATTTTTACGGAATTGCTCCCGAAATATGCGTAGGCTATTCACGCCTCAGGCGCTTTGGCAATAATCAGACAGTAAAACCAGAGGCTATGAACGTCATGGTCGATCCTGGATCACATGATCCTAATGTCGTATATCTACGGGGAAGATGGATATGGCAACGGGAGGGAGTACAATTTAGTCCTGGTGGAAAGGATCAGAATGCAGCTTTAATGATGAAATACAATTCGGCCAGGAGGGTGCATGGCATAATGGGGACCTCTGATGGCAAACACGGCAAGGTGGAAATTAAGCTGGATGGTAACTACCTAACAAAAGACCAATTAGGAAAGGATGCTATGATAGAAGGTGGCATAAGCTTCGCCACTATAGAATGGCCTTTCATGCACAATCTTGTTAAAAAAGATAACCCTGAGACTAGCGAAATAGAAATTATTCCACGCTCTGATAACGTTGTATTCTATACCTTCGCCTTCGGCTAGAGCACGTGGTAATAATATTTCCCCCTACATTCTTATTTGCAGTCATCTAATTTCATAAACTCCAAGCACCAAAGTGGCATTGGGTGAGAATGAGATGCCACGGCTGTTTGCACAGTATGGTTTACTACTAACTTTTTTATTTCTTCTTTTCTAACTTATTTAAGATGCAAGAAATCCCAATTGGGCTACATGAAGGAGACCTTGCCCCAGACTTT
>DATCWI010000047.1:0-5755 GCA_036566425.1 Nitrososphaera sp. | reverse complement strand
GTCCTTTGTGAGCGTCCGTACGAAAAGAAGCCGGCCGCCGAGCGAGGGCGAGCCACTGAGGAGCGACGACACCGCCCCGAGCATGTCCTCTGCCACAAGCCCGTCGCCGTTGACAAAAACGTTCCTGCCGTCGTCAACGAGCCTCCACTTGTCAGCGAAAATGGTTGAAATATAGTTGCGGAGCGTCGTCCTGTAGGTGCTTACTATTTCTTCGCCGGCGCTCAGCATGTCGTTTCTGTCGCCCATGCATATCGCAATGCCTACGCCTGCCCTGCCTATCCTGCCGCAGGCATTGAGCATCGTAGAAAACTCTCTTGCATCCCTCAGTTGGCTCCGCTTGTCCTCCCCTGACAGTGTATAGACGTAGCCTATCAGATCGTCTATGATACGAGTGGCCGCCTTGCTCGATGTTGCCACGAACTTGGCTATTGCATCAAGAATGGCGCTCTTTTCTTCCTGCGAAAACTCAGCCAGAACTCGCCAGCGCCCGTCCTCTTTTAGCTTTATCCCGGCGTTCTTAAGCAGGGCATGGCACCCCTCCCTGTTCCATGTCAGGCCATCGATGTATGGGAACGAAGTATACGCAAGCGCCTCGTGCAATGGTCGTGTTTCGCGCCCTGTCAGCATGATGTCGAGCTCAACACTTATAAGCCCAAGCGACTGGGCGGTTTTCAGTATCTCTGAATTCAGCCCCGTGAATGATCTTTTATCGCCTTGGTCCTGTCTGTCTGCGACTGCGGAAACGACTGCAACGCACGATAGGTCGCGGTTCTTTTTGTCAAGGGCGCTTGCTGTCATGTAAGCCATGCCCCCGGCCGGCACCTCCCTGCCGCCGTCAACTCCATACTTCCACGCATTGAGTATCTGGCCGTCGTCGTCTGTCAGTATCTCCTGCTCAGGTATCTGGTGGTGGTCGATTACCGCCCACCTGTCACCAAGAGCCTTGCGCAAATCGGATGCCCATCCAGCGCCAAGGTCAGTAATGACGTAAAAGTCACGGTTTTCGATCCTCATCCTCTCGATGATGCCCGTGTTCATATCAGAGACAGCCCTAATGCTGTACCTTGCGCCAAGGCGCGCAAGCGCAGTAGCGATTATACTGCCCGATGTTATCCCGTCGGCGTCAATGTGGGTAATGACTGCTATCTCACTGCCGTTCTCTATGGCTGACCGGAGTTTTTCGCAAAAAGGTTTGAGAGCTTCTGCGAGCTTTATGCTCATACTTACTACTCTAGCTGAGCAATTACGGCTGCGTATTTCCAGTTCTGCGGAAGCTTGCCAACATGCTTGTAGTATTTTGAGAGCCTATGTATCTTGGCCTCCACAAGCTCGAGCGAGCGGACATTTCTGTGGTCGCTGTTGTGAACCTTAAGGTGCCTTTGAAGTCCAATAGCCTTCTTGACTAGCTTGTCGAGATCCTCAGGCATTTCTGGCTTGATTTTGTTCTCAGCCAGCACTTCCGTGATGCTCTTGCCAACAACCGGCTTGATGAGCGGTATTGCGTGCTCGTCTCTGAGCTTTAGGCCAATTTCGCTTGGGCTCAGGCCGTCCTTTGAAAGCTTGACAACAAGGGATGAGATCTGTTCCGGGCTCTGGTTCAGCCAAGAGGGTGGACTCTTTGATGTAGGGCGGATTGAATGAGACTTGCCATGAGTGTGAACGTGAATACGAGCCATATAGGACGGGTATGAACAATCAATCCCTTAAATATCATTCGCCAGGCAAGAGCAATGCTATGCAGCATGCGGTAACGATAATGCTCTCGGCCATAAACAGGCTTTTTCAAGCCTGTAAGAGTAAGGCTACTTCAGCTTCCTACAAAAAGGCTATACGTCAGTTTGAATTACTTCAACAAAATGTGGAATAAAGCGTTTACAATATTTTAATCATATATAATGTAGGTACTTGCTAGCCTCGATGTCCTCAAGTGAACTACTCATTTGCAAAATGTGTGGAAAAGAGTTTCCCACCCTGGATGACCTTAGAGAGCATATGGAACTGGAACGAAAGGAGCAAGTACTTCGAAACAAAGGCTATGATGATGGCTAAATCTGTCTTGAGTATTGTTTTACCCTAATTTGGTGGGTGATATATCGAGCCAAGGTCTTGGTTCGAACTCCTTCATAAAATGAAAGAGGATGCCGCAGATAAAGCGTCTTATTGCATTACAGTGAAACATTGATAACCTAAGCCTTGAAGTTCTTGTCTAATAATTATTCCAAAAACGTAAAATCATGCAAAGGTGGCGGCCATATTTTTTTCTATTTAGAAGCGAAGATGATAAGAAAGGAGGCTGTCCGAGCTGCTATAGATTGTTAGAATCAACGCCCCTGGGACCCCACCGTATAAATAGGCATTTTGTCAGTCAGTCGATGTGAAATCGCATATATATATGCGGTCGAAGTATAAGAACCATAGAAGCAGAACCGAAATCGCTGCCCAAATCTTGCAAGCAGCAAATGGCCACGATGAAATAACCAAAACCAAGATAATGTACAACGCATTTCTCACATATGCACAACTACAGGAATACCTCGCAATTTTGATACAAAATGGACTTTTAGAATATTTGAGTGGAACAAAAAGTTACAAGACTACTGAAAAAGGCTTGAGGTTTCTAAAGATTTATGAAAAAATGGAGGAAGAACTAACGATGATAGATACGAAATTGCCTGAAGGGCAGAATAATAAATGAATATAATAATGGGCGCCGATGGGCTGCCCACTATTTTTTGCAGTGTCCTCCAGCCGCAAGGAAAGCACATTCGATGGAGAGGAAGCCCTAGCAATTTCCTGACACATTTTGAGTAAGTAGCTCTAGCCATGCGACTAATAGCTCCAGCACCTAGCAGAGAGTTGTTTGAAGAAATGGTAAGAAGGCTAGAGAAGATAGACCAAGAGCCTCGTGCTGGCGTCCTGATAAGTCACCTTTTCATCGAGTATTACCTCGATTGGATAGTCCGTAAGAAGATAGGAAAATCTGAAAAGGCAATAGAGGAGTTAATGTTCAAGAAAAAACTTGTCTTGACAGGTTGTAAGAATATTCTGTCTACCAAACTACTGTATAGCTAGATTTAGTAAATAAGATCCATAACCATTTCGCTCATAATATCCACATTGAGTCAGAATATTTCGATAAAGAATTTGGCCAACTCCTAGAATGTTTCCATGAGTACAATCATCTAGCCCGTCCCAATAACAATCTAGCTTTTTAGTATACTTGCAGCAAATAATAATAATAATAATAAAGATACAACTTCAAACGCCATAATGTTAAGAGATTTCTGATGGACCAGTAGGCAAAAACAACAAGGAGGGCCTAACTGAACAAAGGGAATGTTCAAATTTTAACCTTTAGGCTATTTAACCTACGCAAAAGAGTGGATGTTATGAACAAGGATTCTAATTCAGATGGCCCCCTCATATAAGCAGAGATAGATACAGGAGTCACGAATGCTTCTTATTTGTATCAGCTGGTACAGATTGATAGCCACAAAAGCTTAAAGCTCAGCCCGGGTAACCTTGCAAATGCTAACAATCGGTTCAAAAGTTAGCCATAAAGTGCTTGAGGCTACTAGTCCTTCCTCCTTTCCAAAGGCGCCAAAAATTTTCACCGTTCTTATCTGTGAACATGGATTTGCATTTAGAACATCCTGTACGATGTTGTCAGAGTCTAAAGCATCACAATGGCTACTAGATAAGCTGCGGAGTAGTACATGAAATGGAGCTTGCACTTAGAAAAATGTCATAAATCAGCAAACAGTCTAAGTCCCCCCGATAAAAGTAACGATCTCTTGTTTCGAAGTCGGTAAATATCAGCAGACCAAATTTCAGACATGACCACATTGAGTTACGAAATAGATCTAAACGCACCTGTGGATCAAGTGTTTAACTATTGCACCGATCCGGAAAAGGTCAAGGAATCATGGTCTCCAGAAATAGTCAAGGGGTCAACAATTATCTCCGGGACAAAAGGGGAAAAAGGATCCATTTACAAGATAGAAGGGCACTACGGTGGCAAAGATGAGGAAATGAGGATGATGGTCGTTGAAAAGTGGCCAAACAGCAAGTACGTGACCAGACAAGAGGAAGGGCCATTCAAGAAATGGGAAAGTGTTCAAGAATTTGAAGGAAGGGAGAACAATAGGACACGCCTCAAATACACTATCAACTATGAATTGCCAACGACCGGAAAAGTCTTCAGAATGGTAAGCAACCGTGATGCAGATGGCAAATTAAGGCAAGGAGTGGAAGAGTATATTCAAAATCTAAAACACAGGTTCGAAACGACCCAGTAGCAGTAGCTGAAAGCGTGTGTCGTATGCCGCTAGCTTCAGTTAGATGGTGTATTGCTCGTTAGTCAAGTCTGTTGAGATTTGACATTTAAATGACACGTCTGGTCGGTCACCGATAATGAAGCTAGATGGTTGTCGCAGGGTATCAAGTAGTATTCTTCAATCATTCATGCCGGATTAACATTCAAATTTTAACCTTTAGCCTATTTAACCTATACAAAAGATCGATTGTGTGAACGGGAGAGCGATTTGAGCTCTTTACTTCATAACGAGGATTAGGATACGATGTCAGACCCTTTGGTAAGACCGTTCTCATGGCAGATCTTTGCCATTGATAGGTGGCGTTCGTAGTCTCGCTCTGACAACCGGAAGGATACGACTCTAACCCTTCTATCCTTCTTTTTCTTCTCCTCCTCCTTCTGCTGCTTCTTCATCATCGTCATTGTTGCCTTTTCTTGATTGTGATTTGTGTTGATGCTGGCGTATGTGGGTGGAGAAGAAGAAACGGATATTGTAGAGATATCATCATCATCATCATCATCAACAGAAATGATGATTTCTTCTCCATCATCATCTTCGTCAGAAAGAAGCTGGAACGGCGCCGGCGGCTGCTTCTTTTGTTGTTCATGGTCTTCCTGCTGCTTCCGGTGTGGGTCCTGAGCCATGGATCGGATATAGTACTATCTAAACGCGCTTCACATCTTTAAAGATACCGGCCGCCGCCGCACCGAATGAAGTATGTCTGTATATACACACATCATGTGCATGTAAGCAGCGCCCGTAAGCGGAGGGCGCGTAAGCAGGCTTACAAAAAGTGTAAACATGTTGACATGTAACTTTTTTCCTGAAATGTGTGGGGGCGTGTTTTGTTGTGTCGTTTTTGTGATAGACACACGTGTGTCGTCATTGTGTCGTCATGTTTTTTGTCACGGCTTACCTCGTAGCATCCCATGACATCCGACACAGATAGTTGAGCGTGTCGTCGGGTTGTGTCGTGGTGTTTTCGACACAGATTCGACACAACAGTTTTGACCCCCAGATGTTATAATAAGATTCCAGCTGGTTATCAGGTTGTGATTCTAAGCATGCTTTGAGTTATTCATTATATACGGTTGTGTGTAAGCGGCAGTGAGGAGGAAAATGCCTTGGCCAAAAATGCATGCAAGCTTTTCAGCCGTCCCAGATAGCTTCTAGCAGTATTCTTGCTGGCGGCAGCTACAGTCTCGATATAACTGCTGAGGTAGTAGCTAATAACTTGCAAGCACCTACTACAATGAGGCTCCTTTATATACTCATCTGTCCTATATTGCCATTTAACATAGAGGTCTCCTTATCTATCATGCCGTAAATAAGGCAGAATTATCGACTTTCAAAACAGACTGCGACCAAAATGTATATATCTTTGCATTATTGTGCATAAAGATAATGGTCTTCGAACCTCTAATTGGGCAGATAGGTCC
>DATCWI010000009.1:0-2555 GCA_036566425.1 Nitrososphaera sp. | reverse complement strand
TTTGGGTTTTAATTTGTGCTGCATGTTCTCAACGAGTGGGTTGAATCATGCCTACCCTATTGTCTTCCGTATCAAAAAACGATACATACAGTCCAACTCCTGGTATATCCATTGGCTCGCCAAGCACTTTACCTCCTGACTTTTCCACATTCATCATGTGCTCCTTAATATCGTCTACCGCTATAACCACTGAGGGATATTGCGCTGGTTTATCATCAGTTTTCTGAAAGAAACCCCCATTTATTGCGCCTGGCTTTTTTGGACCATTTTCATCCGAATCTGTCGTAGTGGCTAAGACATAATCTCCCATATCTTCGCCTAGCTGCTGGGTTTTCCAGCCAAAGACTTTAGTATAAAAGTTAGCTATCCGCTTTCTGTCTTCTGCTGGTATTTCAAAATGAACTACAGGATTCATCTTCATCATCTATCATCCTGCGCATGCTTTTTCTTTAAGCCTTCGGCACTGTTATTGGACCACATGTCGGGTGTGATTTTTTTGAATATTTGTTTTGTACATAGTTGTGCTCAAGGCAAATGACATAAAAGGCATTGCTCCCCTTGGGGAGGTTTCTTATAAGGAAGAGCCATCTAACTTCTAGTCTTTGGATTCAAATGAGTTTTATCCAAATCTCGACTGGCCCTTTGAAATTAGATCATAAAAAATCACTTTCATAGCGGCATTTATTAGGTTTTAGCACCTGTTGAAGCGTTCTAAAGCTATTCCATAGTTCTTATGCTTGCAGAGTGCGATGCCGTTTTCGATTCTACATCCTCAAAGTTCTGTTTATACCAATCGAGCTCTTTTCCTAATTCCTTATTCTCTTCTGTCAGGTCTTTTATAGTGCTGGTTAATGTAGATACACTCTCGTTTGCTGCTTCTTGTTCTCGTCTTAGTTCATTATTTTCTGACAAAAGTACTTCGTAATCAGTAGATATCTTCGTTACTTGTTTTTGCATCTCGTATGTTTGTCTTTGAAGCTTTTCTTTGTTCTCTTTGATGACACCTTGAGTGTAGGCGTTGTTTATGTACCCGATGCACAGATTAGCTAGGTTTTCTCTCTCTGAGAGAAATGCTTCTTTGCCTAGCATCTCATAAGTAGTGAGTGAAGATGCTAATGCTTGTGCTAACGGTTCCTTGTTACCTTTGTCTACCCTAATATCTCGTGCTCTCTCATATAAGATCGTGATGTCTTGATTACGCATTTTCTCAATGAAATCCTCAACGTCTTTAATTGCACCATTCATTTTTTTATTATTGGTTGATTCCTTTGGGGAGGTTGACATCATCTTGCCGTTATCGACAACATACTATTTAACAGAAAAAATCGGGCTTATACGAAATACATCAATCATTGAACAGAATTATATAGATGTATCGCCATGCTGCCCAATGCAAAAATCAGATGTTTTTCACATATACTATCGACTTGATCATGAAAAATTGGGAACATGAAGTCATGACCGTGGTTTTATATCAATAGACCCAGATTGCGTGTCCTGATTATCCAGAGTCATAAACCTCCTTTAATTTTGCAATATCCAACTTTTTCATTTGGAGAAACGCTTCTGTCACGCGCGCAATTTTCTTCTCGTCACTATCCTTGAGCATCTCATCCATAATATTGGGAACTATCTGCCATGAAAGACCGTATTTGTCTTTGAGCCAGCCGCACTGCTCTGCCTCCGGATACGTTGAGAGTTTTTCCCAGTAGTAGTCAATTTCTTTCTGCGTATTGCAGTGTACCATAAATGAAATAGCTTCGTTGAAAGCAAAGTTGTGTTCACGTGCGCTATCCATAGCTGCAAAGTCCTGGTCTTCGAGCATAAAGGAGGCATGCTTTACAGTTCCTTCCTTATCGGGTTCTTCTCCTTTGCTGTAGCGGAGGATATCGCCAACTCTTGCATTGCCAAATACAGATGAGTAAAAATTGATCGCCTCTTCGGCCTTTCCGTATTGCTTTCCGACAAACATGAGTGTCGGAATGATTCTATGTTTTACCTTGTGGTCACCCATGAACATTATCTGCCATGAAAGACCGTACTTATCCTGCATCCAACCGTACTTCTCACTGAAAGGATATTCGCCAAGATCCATGAGCGCAGTGCCTCCTTCAGAGAGTTTCTTCCACAATCCATCCACTTCTTCCTTGGTGCTGCAGGCTACAAGAAATGATACGGATGGGTTGAATTTGAAGAGTGGACCTGCACTGATTAGCGTGAATTCCTGCCCCAGAACTTCAACAGTAAATATCTCAACGGTTCCTGAGGGAGTGTTGTGAAGTGTTGTCACGTTCTTTAATTTGGAGTCTTTAAAAATAGAAGTGTAAAATTCGGCTGCTTCTTCAGCATTGTTATCGAACCACAGGTGGGGGGTGATTTTTTCCATGTTTGTTTTGTTCATAGGACCCCTATGGCAAATAAAATAAAATGCATTACTCCCCAAGGGGAGCCTTATTAATTAGAAGGAGTCACCGATGATATAATTGCCAAAGCCGAAGCGAAACAAGATGGAGATATACAACGATATCCTCAGCGCAATCAAGGTGGAGTTGACA
>DATCWI010000011.1:0-50514 GCA_036566425.1 Nitrososphaera sp. | reverse complement strand
AGAAGCGTCATTCTTGTCGCCGCCGAGTTCCGGTGGCAGCCTTATTAACTGCCATGTGCGAAATGCTTCCTGATTCAGCGCAGGATCCTCGCTTCTTGGGTAAATAATAACTTCGGAATGATTAACAGGAAAGGTATTAACGTTTACAACCGTGCCGTCCGCAAGCTCAGCCTTAACTCTCTGACCCTCATTGCTAGTAGGATTTGGCAAGAACTTGCCCCAATCGACAAAGGGTGCAAACGTCATGACAGTACCAGCGGCAGCCATCAATTTCAGAAAATCGCGCCGCGATACTCTTCCTCCAATTGCAGGAGGGGGTTGCGCCATACCTAATAAAAAAGAATCTTTGATAATTAATAAACCTTTGGAAATATTATAATTAGTTGATAGGAAAACGATATAGGGCTATCAGTTCATCACCAGTTTACAAGAACGGGTACGTTCCTTACTATAAAAATTTAAACTTCTACTTATGTTGTCCAGCGATTTGTTCAAACCAAGAAGTGCCTTCTAACTTCGCATACTTTACGTACGCTTCAGTCTTGTCGATACCTGTGACATTGGCCCTTTGTAGGTTTGATTCAACAAATATCGTTTGCAGCATCTTGGATCCTGTCAAGTCTGCATCCTGTAAATTGGCCCACATTAGGTTCGTTTTGACTAAGTTAGTGTTTGTAAGTCTAACTTCTTTCATTTCTGCATACATTAAGAGCGTTTCACTAAGATTTGCACCTTGAAAGTTCGCGCCATTCAGGCTTGCCTGGACTAAATTTGAGCGAGTTAGGTTCACATTGACGAAGTTTGCCCTGTCTGCAGTCACACCATTAAGAAAGGCACCGGATATATCCTTGCCTGAGAAGTCTCTATCGCTAAAGTCCAGTTTGACTCTCAGGTTCTTAGCCATCATCCTCCAAGAGTTAAACTCTTGAATCTTGCCCTCAGTTAGAAGGTTAAACCCTTCTTCTTGTGTGCTTGACATGTCAGCTAATATTTTATCTGCTTATTATACATGTAATATATGTCTCTGCTTGTCAAGAAGCAGGAGTGTTCCAAGGATTTATTCCCTTTTGATACCGTATCGCATCTATGAGTCCTTCAGCGTATCCAATGCTCAATACTGCTAGTTCGAGCTTGCCTTGACGAAGGAATCCTTCAGCATCCGCAATATAACATTCAGCATTTTCAAGTGTTTCAGATATTCCCTTGTTACTGTCAGTACCATCGCTCAGAATCTTGCGCATTTCCCGGACGGCCTGTTTGGCTTTTGGAGCATAGCGCTGCACCATTTGAGCTTCAATCCTATTAACACTTTGAGAATTGTCAGTTGGCTCATCGATGTTTTCTGTGAGTGAAGTAAGTGCCTGGATCTCAGTAAAATGCAGAGCACCTGTGATAATGACGGAGTGGGGACCAATTCCAAATTCCAACTGCCTAACGGACCCGACTTTGCCTGATATGATCTTTTGATCTTGCATCCCCACTCTGGAGGCGACTACAGCAAAGGTGTCGTCAGAAAAGATCTGGTGCTTATGAGTTCGTTCTGCATCTAGCAACATATTAAATACAGAAGACGGATTGAGGAAAAACGGCTCTTTGCTTTCATCATTGTAGCTGTATTCTGTCAAAATCACCGTATGGTTACCAGTAAGAAGGTTTTGAAAAACGGTGTTATAGACAGTGATAGCAGAGTGAAGCTCAGACATCATTGTGACCATCCTGCCGAACTTGTAAACGTGCAGGCCGCACTCGCCAATTGTAGATGCAATGCCTGATGCTGAATGAAGAACCGCCGTTTTGACCGAGTTTCTGGCAGCTCTTGAGCGTAATTCGCAGTGGGTCGTGGCAATAAGAGGATCACCGTATGTGACAAGTGCTACATTTTTGGTTCTGGCTGCTTCTATGATATCCCTGCCATCTTCTACAAACCATCTTTGCACTGGCTGGATATTCACTTCAAGCAAAGAGTTCAATCCCTTTATGTCGCCCTCAGAAACTGCGCTGGTGAACCTTTCAATATAAACAGCCGTGCATTTTCTTAAGACATCTAATGCAGCAACACTCAAACCACGATAACCATCTATTCCAGTTCCGACGAACCATAACATATATGCAGCACAAAGGCAGTCATCGCTATATATTGCTCCTGTTTTTTTTATTCTTGAGATGATGCAGACGTGAAAGGTGAAAAAGAGCTCTTTTATACACTTCTATGCTTGCCACATACTCCTCTATATTCACCCGTTCATCGGCGGTATGTGAGGCGTGTGCATCACCCGGTCCATATGTAATAACAGGTATCCTGAAGCTGTGTCCAAGTACATTCATATCGCCAGTGCCGGTCTTGCGCAAAAGCAAAGGTCGTTTGTTTCGCACATCGAGGACGGCAAGCAGAAGAGCTCTGACAAGAGGTGATGTGTGATCAGCTTCAAAGGGTTCTGTATGGTCCTCTATTCTATAGGTTGCCTTGATACCTCTTTCTGCTGAAACTCGTGTAATGACATCATCTATAATGCGTAGCACATTACCACAGGTGGTAATAGTGGGAACCCTGATGTCTATTGTTACCTTACACCTTTGAGGCGTCACATTATGGCTTGAGCCGCCTGTTATTTCCGTGAGACTGCAGCTTATCGATTTGGCGTTATTTTCTGCGGTGCCCACGCGGACTAGCTCTGACTTGATCTCCTTCCAAAAGTCATACATTTCCTCAATTGAGTTCTTGGCAAGCCAAGGTGCGCTCGCATGGGCACTCTCGCCCACATCGCATGTAAGCCGTAAGGCAAGTCTTCCCTTGTATGCAACTGTGATGTTATCAATTCCAGACGGTTCGCCAAAGACCGCATAATGGACTGCTATTTTGCTTTTGACCAGTTGTTTAACGCCCGTAGCATTTCCTTCTTCATCTACTACCCCTGTAAAAATGACAGTCCCGCTCTGTTTTGGAAATTCAGATGCTGCCAAGAGCATGGATATCAACGGAGATTTTGCGTCAGAAGCTCCTCGACCGTAGATGTAGCCATCCTCTATCCTTACTGGCACTTGCCCCGGGACAGTGTCCATGTGGCCGCACAGTAGAATACAGGGCTCACCAGTTCCTTTAGTAGCGATAATATTACCAACGTTATCGATATTGACCTGCTCGAACCCAAGCTCATTGACACACCTATCCTTTAGCATGTTGGCAAGTGCAGCCTCTGATCTGGACGGTGTATAAAGATCCAGCGCCTCTCTTAATAGTTCTATAGCATAACTTGGTGATACCAATTCGCTAACTACTTTCCTTGACCAAGGGCGTAATCAATCATCAATCCAGGAATATCAACCCCGGTAACCCGGACAGTATTTTTAAATTCAGTAGTATTGTTAACTTCATGTACCACTAGACCCTCGCTATTGCTCTCCATCAAGTCGACACCAACTATTTGACCATTCAAAGCATTCGTGGCTTTGAGGCATATATCTTCAAGCTCATTTGTCACCGGACACATTTCAGCATGACCACCAAGCGCCATGTTGGTCTTCCACTCACCTGCCCCAGAGTAGCGATAGATTGCCGCTGCTACTTTATCGCCTATCACTATCGCTCGGATATCACGTGGTGGACGGCTGACAAATTCTTCAAAATAGTATACTTGATACAAGGGAAACATGTGCTCTCTATCTTCTATTATTGCTCTTGCTGCATCTTTGTCTCGCAAGAGTGCTATCAGCCTGCCCCAGCTGCCTACTGTTGGTTTGATTACAGCGGGGTAACCAATCTTATCAAGTATTTCGATTGCAGATTCCTCTGAAAATGCTGCCACAGCTTTTGGTGTTCTTATCCCAGCCTTTTCAAGCTCCATATGAGCATACATCTTATTGCCACACATTATAGCAGCGTGCAATGGATTTATGACTCGGGCGCCGAGGCCTTGAAGTACTGCAGTAGAATGGACGCTTTTGAAGTAACTAATGCTTCGCTGGAGTACCACCTGCTCCCTGTATTTTGAATTCTTGTCATTCAAGTTAATCGCAAGGTTCTTGCAGTTTACGTTTTCGATCTTGACGCCTTTCTTTATGCCAGCTTCGTACAGAGCCTTCTCCTCCCACCTAATACTGTCATATAGTAAAATAAGCAATTTGTTGGAAAGATTTGATGATGATGGTGGTGGTGGTGATGGTGGTGGTGGTGGAGATGACCATCGATTGGCTTCTTGTTGTTGTTGTTGTTCTTGTTCTTGTTCTTGTTGTCGCCTCACTGACCCCAGTCCTCACCGACAACTTGAGCCGGTTTTATTCCAAGGCCGTCCGATGACTTTACAAGCTCATAGCTTGCACCACAGTCAGGACAGGTTACAATTTCTCCCTCTATTGAATCAGACGGCACCTTGATCTCTGCATCGCATTCAGGACACTTTACCATGTTTCCTAATCTACTCCCTTGTTGGACTTACCTTTACTGCAGGGTCATTAAGTATCTTTCTCTCCAATCGGTCGTCAAGGTATAGCTCAAGTATGTCACCCATCCTTAACTCTTTTAGACCATAAGCTAGAGTTTCTGCTTCCTCCTTACCTGTTTTGAGTCCTAGCAATGACAGAAGATAGGCCGCACCATTCTTGCCTGCAAGCTCACCAAAGACGATCTTTCGTCTGTTGCCGACCGTCCTCGGTTCAATTATTTCGTACGCAGATGGATTCCGTAGTATCGCAGCAAGATGAGTACCGGCCTTGTGCTTGTACGCACTATCGCCTACTACAGGCTTTGATTCGGGGATCGGGAGGTCGACGTATTCCGAGATGGTCTTTGAGAGATCCCTTAACATATGTAATCTTAGATTGTTCTTTGACTTGTAAATGAGAGTTAATGCTACTGCTGCCTCTGCTAAGCTTGGAATTCCTGTGCGCTCACCATAGCCATCTATAGTAGTATGAATCTGATTAGCGCCTGCTTCACACCCAGCTAATGCATTTGCGAGTGCTAGACCAACATCGTTATGACAGTGTACATCAATAGATGTCTTAGTTGTGTCGATGTTGTCATACACCATTTTTACTAAATTATACATGCCGCTTGGCCGCATTATACCTACAGTGTCAGGTATGCTTATCCTTTCAATACCACGCTTATTCATCTCCTTGCACATCTCTATGAGAAAGTGTGGCTCCGTCCTGCTAGCGTCTTCCATTGTGAATCTTGCCTTCATCCCATGTGCTTTGATATAGTCTGCAACTTCTAACGCTCTTATTTTAGCCTCTTCACGTGTTATCTTTAGCTTTGCAGACAAGTGTATGTCAGAAATCCCCATATAGGTTGCAATCCAAGTCGCATCGCAGTCAATAGCAACATCGACATCAGATTTGATTGCCCGAGTATGAGCCAGAATATCTGCATGCAGATCTTGTTTGATTATAGTCTTGGTGGCCTCAAGGTGATCTGGCGACACCACCGGACTTATTTCTATTTGGTCAACGCCGAAAGAGTCAAGCATCCATGCAATCTGGATCCGTTGCTTAACTGTAAAGGAGACACCGGGATGCTGCTCACCTTCTCTCAGCGTGCTGTCGAGGATCCTTATACTCCTGTCTTGTTCAGTTTGGCTCATCCAGTTATACTGGTGTGCATAGTAGTTTGGATCCTCTGTTTTTAATGACATTTTATGAGATGATCAACTGCTTTCGGATATAATATAAATGTTATCGCATGTAAAATGACGTATTTTGCTATGATCAATTACATAATCGCCATAAAGCGCATAGAAACTGGACGAAATTCAACAAGATGCAATCACTCGTGTTGCGATAACAATCACGCAGAAAGATAATTCTTGACGGTTCTCTCAAGGGTGTCAAATGAACCTTCGACCATCCTGGTTCGTTTTTGGATTCCAACGCTATAATTGGCTATTCCTTCACACAAAGATTTTATCATCTCCTCCTGTTCCAGAAGGTTAGGCGATCCTGATGATTTTCGAGCTTCAATCGACTTTTCCGGAGTCATTTCATTGATTATTTTCATTAGCTCTTCTGGTTTGGCATTCACTTTATAAGAGTCCAATACTGCACGAACCTCATCAAATTCTAGTGTGGCTAGAGGTACGTTTCCCTTATCTGCGGCCTTGCTCACCAAGGCTCCAACTATTCTGTGAGCAGTCCTGAAAGGTACCTTCTTTTGCATCGAAAGCTGCTCTGCTATATCCACTGCAATTGCGTAACTGGTACTTGCGGCTTGCCGCATGCGTTGCTTATTTACATGCAATGATCTTACTATATGATCCATTATCTTGATGGTATCAAGGGTTATAGCAGAAGCTCCAAGCAAAGGTGCCTTGATGTCTTGTAAGTCTCGACTGTAACCAGACGGCAGAGCCTTGACTATGCCAAGTACTGACACAAGGTTGCTAGTGACAATCGCCGCCTTTGACCTTGTCAGCTCCAGAGGATCAGGGTTCTTCTTTTGTGGCATAGCACTAGACGTGGACGTATAGGATTCGGCAAGTTCTACGTAGCCAAATTCCGTAGTTGACCAGATAATGAAATCCTCTGCAATCCTTCCAAGGGTGCTAGTAAGTATCGCAAGTGTTGAGGCGTACTCCAGAAATGCATCCCTCGAGCTGGTTGCATCGATTGAATTTTTTATTATGCTATCAAAGCCGAGCAGAACTGCTGTTCTTTTTCTATCGATAGCGACAGAGGAGCCGCCTATTGCGCAGGCGCCAAGCGGCGACTGGTTTATCCTATGGTACGTCAGATACAGGCGCTGCATATCACGCATGAGGCCATAGGCGTATGATAATAAGAAATGCGAAAAAGTCCCTATTTGGGCCTGTTGTAAATGCGTATACATCACCATCGGAACTTGCTTGTTTTCTTTTGCTCTCTCCACGAGTCCCTGTATTAGGCTAGATAAAGCCGCACAAATTCCATTAATATCGTCTCGTATCTTCATCCTTATATCGAGCACTACTTGGTCATTTCTTGACCTTGCAATATGCATTTTGCCTCCAGCTTCCATCCCTGAATGCTGTATAACAAACGCTTCAAGCGCTTCATGGATATCCTCGTATTCTTCAGTCTTGATATTAGCTGGGCTTTTCTTTGCCTCCTCAAGAGCAGCCAGGATGTTTTTTAATTCATTATCTGTAATGTGCCCTTTCTCATGGAGCATTATTGAATGTGCCTCACTTCCAAGGATGTCATAATACAATATTGAATGGTCTTGGTCCATAGAAGAAAGAAACTTAAGAACATCATCTTTGAGTTTCTCCTTGGGACGAGACCTATACATGTATCGTATCAAATGTGCACCACACGCGCTTTATTTTAAGGTTGTAGAGTTATCCAAGGTTATAGAAACACAGACATCAGCGTAATGTAATTTATTAGAAACTGGACCTATAAGTTAATCTTGCTTTTATGCATCGGATCTAGCACTCTTTATTGTCTTTGCCTAAGCTCGTAATTGCAAGATCAATAATTCCGTTCAAGCGCAAGGACAATATCAATTAATTAATACCTAAACCTAGAAGCTGATTGTTTACGAGCAGCCTGCAAATGTGTTTGCAAACATTATCCTAGCGGCTCTATTCCCACTATCCTTTGATAATGGAATAACTCCCTATGCCTTGATAAGAAGAATAGGAGAAGCAACAATCACGTTAATCAGTCTTGATAAATCACTGATTTTATAATGTGTTCGGCGCTAGCTCGGGCCTTTATCTACAATAGTTAAATATAGTATCCGTGAAATTCTTATATAATGAGTCAGGAAGAGCAGATACAGCAGACTAGAAGAAAAATTTTTGAAGAGTTGACCAAGATAGTCGACCCCGAAATTGGAGTTTCGATAATGGAACTTGAGCTTGTCGACAAGGTGGACATTGATTCAGGCAAGATCAAGGTTGACTTGCACTTAACTAGTCCATTCTGTCCTGCAGTCTTTGGCTTTAAGATAGCACAAGATGTCCGAGATAATATCTACAAACTGCCAATGGTGGACGGAGTGAACGTGAACGTCAGCAACCATTTCATGGCTGATGCCATAAATAAGCAGGTGAATGAGAGCAAGTATCCGCCCAAACCGACTGCTTAATCCTCTTTTTTGAGTCTTTCTTTCAGCTCTGCCATCTTCTTTTCATTCTTTGCATAGCCTAGGAGGTGTCCTCTCATGAGCTGGATACCGAGTGCAGGGTCGACGCCCTTTGGACAGACTGAGCTGCATGAGCCAGCAAAGTGACAACGCCAAATGCCATGCCTATCGTCCACTAACTCTAGCCTCTTCTTGGCTCCAGTGTCGCGATTATCGATAAAGTAGCGGTATGCCTGAGAAAGAGCCTGAGGTCCGGGGAACTTCGTGTCAGTAGCCACTGTAGGGCAAGCAGAATAGCATAGGCCGCACTTGATACAATATGAAAACTGCAGGTATCTATCGACGTCTTCTGGAGTCTGCATAAATTCTGTCAAATTGTTGTTTTCTCCAATGTCTGCATGCTCATTCTGTATGTAAGGCTCCATGTTGCGATGATGGGCAAAGAACTGAGAAAAATCTGTTACAAGATCACGAATATGTGGAAAGTTAGCGAGAGGTTCAACAGTTATCTCGCTTCCTTGAAGTTCTGACACCTTGGTATAGCATGCTAGGCGAGGTATACCGTTTATCTTCATACCACATGAACCACATGAGGCCATCCTACATGAATAGCGTATGCCGATGCTTGAGTCCTTGTATGCTTTGGCATACAGCAGTGCATCCAGGACCGTAGTCCAACGTTGTACTGGGACTTCCACTCTATCATAGTGCGGAGATTCGCCGCCAGCTTTGTTAGCCCGATATATCTTGATACGGACAGAGCTTTTCAAATACTCCTTTTCTCTTTGGCGCTTTTCGTTTTCATGCTTTTTTTCCATCGTCTCTATTTTCTCAATTATCTGTTCAGTCATATTTACTCACTCAACTCCAAGACCGTTAGCTATAATGATGGTACGTGTGCCGTATGCTATTAAAGCAATCATTGCGGCTATAGTCAACACAGTCACACCATCCTCCCACCTCTTGCTCTGACGCAGTTCTAAGAGGATTACGCGCATGCCGTTAAAACCATGAATGGACACGAGCACCAGTATTGATTCAAGAAGCACGATGTAAGGGATACTCTGATAGTTAGCTATCACATTCTCATATTCAAGACTCATGCCATATGGCATAATCGCTATGCGCATCAAAATATGCACTGCAACAACGAATAGCGCTCCAATGGCGGTGATATAGTGTATTTTCATTATTTGGCTCTCACGAAGCATTGCCATGTGTGTTTTATTCGCCTCCAAAGAGCACAGATGCTCCGTATAGCATTGCGACTACTGTGAGTATTAATGCAATCCAGATGCCAGATTTTTGCCTATAGTTGAGCGATACTGCATCGTAGGGGTAATCTGGCCTGCCAGGCTTGCCAAGTCCCTTTCCTCCATGTGCAAAGATCAAACGGATTCCATTTGCTGAATGAAAGACGCACATTCCAATTACGAGTATCAGAATAATATGACCAAGACTGCTTTGTGTAAGCTCAAGGAATGCTTCCCATAATGCAGGCCCCCCGGTAATGTTGCTGGTTTCATAGATGTGAGCTATGAAATAAGCAAGCAGACCCACGCCTGTCAACCTCTGCAGCCAGTAGGACACACGCTCCCATCCATACCGCCCGGGATTGAGCCACCCCTTCATCCCCTCACGGTTACTGCGATCAGCTATCTCTCTTTCCATGTTAGTATTTCCTCTCAACTGGAGCATATCGTGTAAAGGTGACAGGGTACCACGTCATCTTTGGCCCGCCGTTGCCAGTAAAGTATGCTAGTGTGTGCTTTAAGAAGTTCTCATCGTCGCGGTATGGAAAGTCGGTTCTGGAATGGGCTCCCCTAGACTCCCGCCGGTTAAGAGCGCCTACAAGCAAAACTTCAGCTGTTCTGAGCATCGAGTCGGTTTCCATGACATTAATAAAGTTGGTATTGTATTCCTTGGCTTTATCGTCAACGTGTTTCCACGTTGCAGCCTTTAGCTCTCTTACCTTCTCCAGAGCAGCAATCAATCCTTGCTCATTTCTAAAGACGTACGCCTTCTCATCCATCATGTCTGTCAGCTGTTTTCTTACTTCGTAGGGATTAACCGAGCCTCTGCCTCGGAACAGCCCATCGTATATTCGCTTTTCTTCCTCAAGCACCTGTTTTCTATTGATCGAGTCAACCTTTTTTCCACTCGCATATCTCGCTGCAAGTTCTCCAGTTATTTTACCCCATACGATGCATTCTGATGTCGAGTTGGCACCGAGTCTGTTCGCTCCATGCGTGCTGTTGCATGCAGCTTCCCCAGCAGCCCAAAGGCCGGTCATTTCCGTTGCGCCATCAATACTAGTATGAATACCCCCCATCATATAATGACAAACAGGTCTTACTTCAATAGGCTCGTTGATGATGTCAATGCCTGAGAATTTGATCCCTATTTCTCGGATGCCTGCAAGCACTTCCTTTATGCGTTCTCCTCCAAGGTGCGTAAGGTCAAGTTTAAGACAGTCTGCACCAGTCTCATGCTTGAATCCACTTCCCTCCTCAATCTCTCTTATCATAGAGCGCGATACAACATCCCTTGGAGCAAGCTCGAGCTTTCCTGGAGCATACTTTTGCATAAAGCGCTCGCCTTTGTTGTTGATTAAATATCCTCCCTCACCCCTCGCTCCTTCGGTTATCAGTATACCAGATGGCAATATCCCGGTGGGATGAAACTGCACGAATTCCATGTCCTTTAGCGCAAGGCCTGCACGGTACGCCATATCTAGACCATCAGGAGTAGACGAAAATGCATATGTAGAAAAGCTGTAGATCCTGCCAGCTCCACCGGTGCATATTATGCCTGCTGGAGCTTTGAATATAGTAAAGTTGCCAGTCTTCATTTCAATTGCAGTTACTCCTTGGAATGTGTCCTTCTCATGCAATATTGATGTGCAGAACCATTCGTTGTAAAACTGAATATTGTCATACTTTTGACATGTATCGTATAGAGTCTGCATTTCGTAAAAGCCTACTTTGTCCTGCGCAAATGTAGCGCGTGGGAACGAATATCCACCGAATTTGCGCTGCGCTATCCTGCCATCCTTGCGTCTTGACCAAGGCATTCCCCAGTGATCCAGTTGGTATACCTCATACGGCATACTTTTTACCAAGAGCTCCGCTACATCTTGGTCTGCTAAGAAATCACTCCCTTTTATCGTATCGTAAATATGAGATTCTTGGTTGTCACCCTCTTCTTCATATAAGACTGCTGCCGTGCCGCCCTCTGCGGATACAGAATGAGAGCGCATTACTTGCACCTTGGAAATGACGCCAATTGTCAGCTTTCTGTCAGCTGCAGCTGCGGAAATAGCCGCACGGAGGCCTGCCAGGCCCGACCCGAATATAAGTATATCATGCGAAATAGTACTAATATCAGACACCTATATGGCTCTCCTCTTTATTCCATTCAGGAAGGCAGCTAATTCTCATATATACCTTGAACTCCTGCAATTAATTGCTACATAGCAAAAAGCAATTAACTGTTGTATACATGCAGTCATAATACTAAATATTATTTGTGATATTCTCGATCAAGTAGTAATATAATAAAGGAATTATGGCTCCAAGCGGTTTGTGATGAAGAGCTAACTCATTGAACTTAAAAATAACAACACTAAAGATCTTGCGTGATCACAATCTATTAGACAAGTAGGACAAGAAAAAGAGAAAGAGGGAGACTCAATCGCGCAGTTACGGCCTTTACTGTGACTCTTATCGAATGGCGTCAAAGTATAGAAGGCAAATGCATCTCACACATCATTATCAAAATTCCACTATGACAGAGAAAAAACATTAATAGCAATTGGCTGGCTGACTCATATTATTGGAAAATACAGACTTGACAAATTATTTTGCAAATGTTCCTGATGCCAAAATATTTCTCGCGCCAAATTCTTCCGATCAAGAGCTCGTGACTAGGGCAAAAGAAAGACTCGCAGCGAATGGAATTCAGCAGGACAGAATTGAGATTAACTACGATGTACAGCAGCTGAGGACTGGAGACCTTTACATAAGCTACGACCCGCCAGACCTTATCGTGAGAGTAGTTTATGAAAAGAAGCCAAATGGCATGGTCAAAATGAAGAGCATGGTCACAGTCAAACTCTAAGCATGTTACGGAGCGTTTCTTTCAAGCTGTCTACATGGTATTTACTTTCAGTTCCATCATTCATCGACCGGAGTATTACCTGCCCCAAGGCAATTTCATTTGGTGCTACAATTACTACAAATGCTGCGCCTTTATTCGAAGCATGCTCAAGCTGTTTTCTGAGTGCACGTCCAAGCATGTCATAATCTACGGCTATACCAGCTGTGCGTAGAGATGAAACCAACTCAAGCGTCTTTGCTCTGAGCCCCTCGGTTGCATTTGCAATAAATACGAGCGGTCGAGTATGCTGTTTCAACAGGCCATGCCTCTTGAGGGCTATTACTATCCTCTCGACACCTCCAGCAACGCCGCTAGCCCCAATATCTTTTCTACCAAATGCTTCAGTCAGTCTGTTATATCTTCCTCCACCAACGAGAGCGCCAGAATCTGTTGTTGGGTCAAATGCTTCAAAGACTACTCCAGAGTAATAGTCAAGTCCCCTTACGATGCCAAGGTTAATGCGTGTTCCTTCTACCTTCTTTACTTTGAGCAGGTCCATCAAGTTAACTATTTGTTGCCAGCTGTCAAGCCCCCTTACATCTGCCTTGCTGGCAACTTCGTCTACGTTACCCTTTAGTTTTGACAATTCTATCAGAGCCTGCAATTTTGCAGGTTCTATTTTGTCCTTGTATTCTACAAGAACAGCCTGCACTCCCTTTTTTGGTACCTTGTCTACTGCATGAAACATTTCAAGCATTTCCTCTTCTCTGGATATGCCAAGTTTGTTTACGATGTACTGTTCAAGAAGCTGTCTGTCGTTTATTTCGATTACTACCTTTAGGCCCAATCTTTTGAAAAAGATATAAACAAATTCAATTATTTCGGCGTCTGATTCTTGGCTGAATGGGCCATACACTTCTATATCCCACTGATGGAAGTAGCGATAGCGCTCTGCCTGAGGCTCATCGTAGCGCCATACGCCAGCAAATGAAGCCAGCTTGATTGGCATCTTTAGATCGCGCCTTGACTCAATATATCGCGTTAAACCTATGGTAAGGTCAAAACGAAGGGCAACATCCCTGCTCCCCTTGTCCTTAAAAGCGTAGATTTCATTCGAGATTGCCGCACCGCTCTTTGCTTCCAAAGTAGCAAGCATTTCAAGAGGAGATGGCTCTGTGAGTTGAAAGTTGAAGAGACGCGCTATTTCAAAGAACCTTTCGCGCACATAATTTATGTTAGCATATTCTTCAGGATCAAGGTCTCTCATGCCTCGGGGAAGCTCTAACCGGGCCACACCAGTAGCCAACTATCCGTTAACATTTAGATTTTGCTATATTTTTTTGCAGAATAACGCATTAAATAGTCTTCATTTATTCATAGGTACGTTGCCAGGAGGCTATAGATTCCTAGATCATATGACAGATGCAGTTATAGAGGCGTATGGATCCACTCTGGAAGAAGCGTTTGAGAACGCCGCCATGGCTCTGTGCGACACAATGATTGACCTAAAAAGTATTGTGCCCAAAGAGGATTTTAAATTTTCTGCAAAAGGCAACGACCTTTGTTCCTTGCTCTTTGACTGGCTCGACCAAGTGATGCTTCTACTGGTGGCAGATCGTATAGCAATGTCTCAGTTTTCAGTCAAGATAAAACATCATAACAACGACGGAGGAGGTTATTTGCTGGAAGGAATTGCGAGAGGAGAACCGCTTGATCTGGAACAGCATCGATACAAAGTAGAAATCAAGGCAGTAACATACCATGAAATGGAGATCAAGCATGAAAAGGATATCTTTACCGCAAAGTTCTTGCTTGACCTGTAAATATTCATAAATTTTAACTTTTATCTTGGTTAAACTACGTAATAGAACGGGTTCCCCGAAAATTAAAAGCAAACATAAAAAGGAGAAAAAATCTATCCCCTTTTCGGTTGTTTCTTTTTGCACTAGTCTTCTTCTTTTAACTGTCATGGGTTAACGCAATCTAAGAATAATATTCCACAAAGTTTTCTTAAATACTAAAGAAAGACAGGCATTACGGGCTCCCGAAAGGAGCTGGGTGAAACTATCTTAACTAGGATAATCAACTCTCACAAGTTAACCAAACCATTGTTCAAGTGACTCATTGCGATTTGCTATGGATTTTTGCAGCTTGTCGAGAGTACTACTCACTCTATCTGTTGAAAAACTTTTCTCGACACATAGAAAATCGAGTACACTTTCTCGGTTGACTGCACCAAATTCAATCTTGTCGACCTTTGGTTCTTCAGGATCAAGAAAAATACTACGTATCTCTTGGTAGGGTACTTGTGAAAGCAAGCCGCTGATTTTTTTAATATCTTCCAGCCTGCCATTTTCCTTAATTAGTTTGATTGCGGTCTTTGGACCAATACCAGGAAAGCCCCCAGGGTTGAAATCTGTGCCGATAAGTATGCCGACGTCCACAAGCTGCTCGTGTGTTAGTCCAGTCTCATGCAAGACCTTGTCATGCTCAAGCATTTCTGGCTCAATATCAATGTAAGCGTTGCGGTTTGGCACCTTGCGCTTTCCGCTGATTGCCAGATTGCGCACCAATTTCTTGGCTCCAAACAATATCGAATCATAATCTTGGCTGCCAACTGCAAAAGCCATATTCTGCCTCGTAAGGTACGAGGCTGCAGATTCTCCTTCAGAGGGTGCCTGAATATATGGAATGCCGAGATAGGATAGCAATTTTTTAGAATCTTCTACCATCTCATGATTTAAGACTGCTGTGCGTGAACTATACTTGCGAGCATCTTCCATTCTACCCTCCTCAATCGCAAGGTTATACCTTTCTGTCGCTTCTTTTTTCAGCTGGCTTCTGCGCTCTATCTCAGCCATCTTAAGCTCGTTTGACTTGCCATCAAAAACGTAAACGAGTCGGATGTTATCCATCAGTAAATTAATGTTTCTATAGAATAGGCCGCTTAGGTGACTCGTTACTTCTCCCCTACTATTAGTAAGCAGCTCACCAGTTGGTCCCCTTATAATGCTAAGAAACTGATAGATCGTATTGTACGCATCGATTGCAATAACCTTCCCTGCTAACTCTGACAACTTAAGTTGCCTTGGGGTTACTAGTGGCTTGAGGTCTAAACCCATTTTTTGACATCACATAATAGAGATACGGGGGCACCACAAAAACTTTAACTCTGCACTCCAAAACTCTTATTCCAAGAAACTAGACAGGCATCGGCATTCTTCTAATTACGAATTATTTTATCAGTTAAGAACGAGGATCAATGATCATCTTATGACACTTGCCACATACCGAAAGTGGCTAGCTCTTCTAGCATAACAAAGATTGTCCCACAAATAGCTACACGATAGTAGATAATTGCTTGTAGAACAAGGTTCTCAGGCTAACTTTGCTAGGGAAGATTATTGTGTGTTAAATCAACTGATACTATCGCTGGAATCTAATGGTGGCTGTCGAAGACTTGCTTGTAAAAGAGCACCAAAGCACCGCTTCAAAAGTGCTTTCAAAGGTGGAGAGTAGCAGATAATTGATCGGAGATTACCTCCAGACGCATAAACACCTATCAAGCTGCTTTAGCATATTTTTAGGAGATAACAATAATGGATGAGCTACTGTTACCTATACGCTCTCAGAGTTTGGGCTATCCATTCAACGTCTTCCTTAGTCTTTGCCAACCGCCCAATTTTTATACAATCACGAATATCCTTTGACTTGAGTTTTGTCCATACTACCTCTGCTATTGCTGTGGAGACATCAGATTGGATGCCTTCACGGCCAAGAATGTGAGTGCATACTTCTTGAAATGAGCCAAATGAGTATTGTTTGAAGCGGAGAACTACAAACCGTGATAGAAGTGGTGTCAACATTCTCTCAGTAGAGTTACTGGTTGCAAAGACCCACGTCTTCAGATGGGTGTTACGTGTCTTTTGAAATTTGGTTTCTGCTAAGATGCCTGTTTCCATGAGGCTCAGTAGTGCAGTTTGATCCTTCATCGGCATGTGTTCTATCTCATCCACAATCAAGTACCGAGGTCTCTGGTTAAACAAATAATCTATCATCCCAGATTTTGTGCTATGGCTTCCAAGCGTAAAATATGACCGTTCGAGCTTCATGCATTCAATCATGAAAAGTGTCTTGGCAGACGCAGGTGGTCCAACAAGCAATAAATGAACAGGCTTTTCAGAAGAGAAAGAGAGCTCGAACAGTCTTTTTACATCGGTATATCCAACTATGCTATCAAATAGTGGTTCTGATTTAAGAGAGGTAAGTCTTTCAATTCTGGTATTGATTACGGGCTCTTCGGGCGTTGGAACTGGCAGCTTCTCTTCACGCATTCTGCATTATGTATGCGAAAATAGATTTTAGCGGTTCCTACTAAACTGTAATATCTATTAGCTGAAATCTTCTAGACCCTAGTTCACAAATGAGCGTATGGTACCTATCGTTTCAGCCGTCAATTTAACAGTATAAGCTGTAGCATCAGCAGAAGACATCTTTGATAGCTGGTCAAGAAATTGAGTTTTGTCCTTACCGCGCTCATACATGCCGCCCGATTCCTTGATGCATAGAGGAAACTTTTGCATCTTAATGCCCTTTGAGAGAAGGTGTTCGATAAACGAACGGTAGGCGTCAATATTGTACCAATCCCAGCCGCGCTCCTCGCTATATGCTATCCACACATCTATTGTATTTTGAAAAAACGCCTTTTGACGAAGCTCTTCAAGGGTCATGTGCTAAAAGTCGGCCCTGCGCATTTTGCTACCACATCGCGGGCACGCTCCGCCCTTGAAGCGATGGCCACAAGCTATGCAGATATAGTTTATTCCTCCACCTCCGCCTAGCATGCCGCCAAAGCCTCCTCCACCGCCTCCCATTCCCATACGCGCCATCATGCGTCTGCGCATGTAATATGAAATACCTATAAAAACTGCGATTGCGGGAATGAGTCCCCATAATCCAAGCCACATTGTAAAGAGCAGACTTATGGCAAGCGACACCATTATCCACGCCATCTGCTGACCTATCCAGTTCAACTAGTTATCGCTTGATATTGGAGTTATTCTTTTATTAAGTTTTCCAGCTGAAATACTATAAAATCAAACACGTGTGCCAGCCAAATAACGATAAGAATGAAAATATTAGCGCATATGTGGATATTGCCAACCTCATCTTGCCTCTTTTTGTCACTTAGTAACGTTGTGATGGCCAAATGTAATGTCTCATTCTATCAGATCTCTCCTCTCGGGCAACCATATCAAAATGACAATAGGAGTTTCTATAATGTTAGCTAGCATTTAGGTCTATTCATGCGCGCTAAGTATTCAAACAGGTTTTATTTCATCTTTACATTAGATCAGAAATAGACAAATTCAAATCTATTGATTTAGAAGATGTCATATCATTAGTCACTGTAAGTTATTACAAAGATGGCTCCTTCTCCTAAAATCACCATTAGAAAATGAATTCGCTACTGCTCTGTATTGCTTTAGGTCAATTAATTTACTGTCAACCACAAAGTTTATCCACAGTTAAATGTAATAACTTGCACTCTGAATTATCATTGTTGCCAAAACCACCTGCTGCGGTTTCAATTTTTGTCCTGTGCGAGAGCTGCTACTGGTGTGCAACATTTCTTGACAAAACTAAAGTCAAGGATACGTGCCCGATGTGCTCAGCTACTCTACTATCAAGCTTTCCAATAATGCCGGATGAATCCTTTAATTTCAGCTATGATTCCAAACGCGGAGTCGAGCTTGATTTTGGACGCAGGAAATAATCAAAGAGAGTCCACAATCTTGAGTTCGAAGCTGTTGCCGTTCCTATCATAAGCAGCAATCGTATTATCCTCATAAGGATAACTGATAATGATGGATACAAATCCAGTGAAATGGTTGAGGTCTTCAAGCGACGGATGGTTTGAGCCTCCAGGATGAGAGTGTGCGGTGCCTATGTGAGGAATCGTGTAAGGAATATCATGAATTCCAAAACCCGAGTAGAATGGGCCACTCTCAAAAAATGGTGGGATTATAACCCCATCGACTGCGATCTGCTCTTGCGTACTCTTGCCCTGTAGTACTAGTATCGCCTCGTCTGGATGGTGCGTCTTTGCCCATGTGATTATGCTGTCCGCCACTTGTCTTGTAATTATGACGGTCTTTCTATTCTGTCTCTCGCTCTTTCTGAAATACACTAAAACTCTCTCATTTTGCTTTTATTTTAATATTAACCAATGGAACACATCTTTAGCAAAAATGACTCGTCATGACACATCATATCAAAAATGAAGAAATATTACTCCAGGTTTCATGAGTTTTTGCATGTAATCAATCTTATGATGCATAGGAGGAATCATTGACACGTTAAAAATGAGCTGCTGACTTCAAATCTATACGGACACGCACATATTTACAGACCCTACCTTAACCGTTCGATCAGTCTATATGATATAATTGCCATCCTGTATGCTACAATCTGCTAAAACAAGGGAGAGAGATATCTGTGCTATCTGCTCCTCGCTGATACTTGCTGCCCTTTTTGCATCAATGCAGTAGCAATGCTAAATAAGCAGCTGTTGCATAAGAGCAACAACTTGATGATGACTGAATGTTATTGAAAAGGGAGAGTGTTAATAATAAAGTGATTCTACGAAGGGGGATAGTTGGCAACGACTGTGACGGGACGCCCCTTCTGATAAATGGCAGGGGCGAGGCATATCGCGTCAACGATACTGCAGTCTCACTCTGGAATATGTGTAATGGTATTACATTTGATGAGTTATTGTTAGAGGTTCTCAGGATTTCGAGCGGCAAGAAGGAGGACGTAAGGAAGTCACTTGAGCACATGGTAAAGAAGTTTCAGAAAATCGGAGTCATTGAATTGCGAGATCTTCATTACCCACAGATCTGAAATGCAAACATAATGTAGCCCGCTGTTACGCCATTGCGTCGATACGGGTAGAAGTTATTGGTTTCCTTTGGCATTAGCTCATCCTTGATCGCAAGGGCATCTTCTTTTGAAGCTGAGACCTGGATAAGCCGCTCACCCAATATTGCAGACCAAGGAAGTTGAGGAAGCATTCCCTTCTTATTTGCAAGCAATGCCACAATTCTGTTTAGATCCTCTTTAGAAAGTATGACAGAATAATTGCAATCATCTTTGTCAGTAAAAGGGTCGGGCACACAATAGGGATCAATATGTATATAGTCACGGAGCCTATCTCGAAACTCATCTGCTAGACCTGCAGCAATTGCAATGTCTGCAAGTGTTAATTTTTTTATCTCTTCAGAAGTTGGCAGCCTTATTGACGTAGCAAGCACAGCAGCTTTTATTACTATACTATGATTATATAATTTTTCAGTGCAGTCAGTTGACATTACATAATATGCAAAATACTTTTGTCTAATTATTCGCGGCTAATAAGGAGTTGTAATATAATTACCGAACTGATAAAGGCATAAATTGCAATGCCAGTTCAGAAATCATAGGAGCCGGGGTACCCAAGCTAGGTAAGTCAGAATAGGCCCTAAAAGGGGTCAGCCTCGAGATCATATGCATTGACCCACACTATGACGTGCTAGCTGATGTCCTTCGGGACTCGAGGGTTCGAGTCCCTCTCCCGGCGCTCATCTATGGGAGTCTAGGATATGCTTTAAAACCGATGGGTGTGAGAGGGAACCCAAAGTAGTGAAAGCAGAAACGAGACAACAACAGAAACGCACGAATACATCAACAGCATCCTTAAGTGACTTAGCTGGAACAATAGTCATTGAAGAAGAAGGAAAAAAACAAACTAAGACAGAAGGACAAGACTATGATGCACCTGACCGGATCATAGACTTAATAACTAGAGATTTTTCAAGGAAAGGGATCAATTCTAGACTAAAGGCACTTGCCAAGAAAGGTAACAAAAACGCCGCTACAATATGCGACCATATTTTTGCAGAGCAGACCGAACATAACATCAAGACATCAACTGCAGAAAGTAAGGTAAAGAGCCTGCTTTAGATTTCAAAACACCTAAACGACAAGCCATTTGAAGAAATGACAAAGCAGGACATACTAAGCTACCTCAACAGCCTTCGCAAGCCCACACCCGTAGATCCTCAGCAACGGTGGATAGGCTCATACAACAACCGCCTACGTTACTATGCCAAGTTCTTTAGGTGGCTATACAACAAAGAAGAGCCAGACTATCGAAAGAGAATTAGCCCACCATGCATTCAAGGACTGCGACAGCTTCCAAGACAAGAGAAATCATCATACAAACCAAGCGACCTGTGGGATAGCCGTGAGCATGCGATCTTCCTGAAATACTGTCCAAATGTACGTGACCGCTGCTACCATGCAATGGCAAATGATATGTCAGCTCGTCCACACGAGATTTTGAACCTGAAGATAAAAGACATCATTTTCAAGTCAACAGACGAAGGAATACAGTATGCAGAAGTTCTGATCAGGGGCGGCAAGACAAAACCAAGGACTCTTCCAATTATTGATTCACTACCATATCTAAAGGAATGGCTCCAGCAGCATCCAACTGGGGGCAATAGAGACTCATGGCTATTTGTTTCGCTTGCAGATGCAAATATTGGCAAGAAACTCAATCGCGACAGCCTTCTTGCAAAGTACCAATATCAATACAAGGCGATCCACTTTCCAAGACTTCTGCAAGACCAAACTGTATCGGAACCAGACAAGGCAATCATCAGAAACATGCTGACAAAGCCTTGGAATCTGTATGTCTTCCGACATTCAGCACTTACAGAAAAATCTCAGATACTAACTGAAAGCACTCTACGTGACCATGCTAGCTGGACAATGACAAGCAAGATGCCAACAATGTATGTACATTATTTCGGAACCGAGTCCGCAAAGAAGTTGCTTGAAGCCAAGGGAATAATCCAGCGCAATAATACTAGTGTCAATGTGCTCAAAGCAAAGCCATGTCCCAATTGCAGCGAGTCCAACAAACCAGACTTCAAGTTTTGCTCAAGATGCAAATTTGTCTTAAGTTATGATGCATTCAATGAAGCAATCGAGGAGAAAGCAAGAACTGCAAAAGAAGCTGAAGAGTCAAAGAAGAGGTTAGAAGAGTTGGAAGCTAAACACGAAATACTACAAGCAAATACAGCAAGTGTCTTACATGCCTTAATGGCTGCTGAAATGGGAATCAAACCCCGCCCACCTGTAAAGATCATAGCTTGGCGCTCAGATGAAGGTTCAGAAGGCCTCTTAAAGGCTGCAGCGGTTGCAAGAGCAGAGAATGAAGTTAGAGAGAAGCAGCACCAGCAAAAGCATCACAAACAATAATAATAGTAACAATAAAAACCTAACAACAATAGTTGTATTTCCTAGCAAGTAGGAACATCGTTCTGATTAATGCGGGTTCGGTGGGATTTGGTGTTGTCATGGTAGTGGGTTCATACGCTTTCCTAGCCTTAAACTTTATCATATATTTAAGTGGGGTCCTCAGGGTAGGTGATTTTCAGAGCATACTCCACCTTGGAACAATTCTGTACAGCTGACCGTCAAAGGACAGAATATACAGGTATCCGTCAGGGCCTGTCTCGATGTCTGTTATTCCTCCCTCAAAGCCCGTACCAAAGGTGATAGCAGAAAGTTCATCCTGATTGTCGGCTACTAGATCCATAAGGCTGACTTGATCGTTCTGTGTGCCATCCTCACTCTTCTCAAAGGTTATCCCTGTTCGACTTTCATTTACTGTGAAAAAATACAAGTTGCCATTGTTAAAGTCTCCTACGAATATGTTATTAGCATACTTTGATCCGAGCTGTGTAGAATTAAGAAATTCAATATCAGTTATTCCAATAGAATCTAACCAAGAAAAAACAGGATCGGCGTAATGTGATCCGTCCACTTGCACAAGATCATCTGTAGTTTTATTGTTTTTTTCTATCGGCCCCATGACCTGTTCCCAACCGCTGTTAAAGCCTTGCTCAACAATATTTATTTCATCATACTTGTTAGGACCGTTCTCTGTCATCCACAAAGTGCCAGTTAACGGATCGACGGCTAACCCAAAACTATTCCTTATGCCGTAAGCAAAGTACTTGCTCAACTCATTGTTTCCACCGTTGACATTACTATCAAAGAAAGAATTATCTGTTGGTGTGGCACCGTTGAGCGTTAAACGAAATACTGCAGATGTGTCATCGTAATTTGGCGTCCCATTTTTAAAATTCTGTAATATTCCATTCCTGTTCAGATCCCCAATAACTGTATACAAATGATAATAATCTTGGTTATATTGAAGATTCGTACCTCTTACGTCTTTCTCAACTATTAACTTGCCTCCTTGATGATTACGGCCTGGTTCTGCAGGAAGATCCAAAATCAATGTCGGTCTGGTAAGCATCATATTCCCAGCATCCCATTCATACCGATATACCCTATTCCGGATGTTGGAATCGCCTTCGCTGGATTCAGTATAATACAAGAACGCAAAGGTCTTGGAGGTGCCGGTATTGTCGTCCGAACTTGAGCTTGCAACCGCTATGCCCAACAGTCCTCTCTCTTTAGCATTATTAACTGGGACTTCAACAACTACGGGCGGAGAGTCGTTTTGACTTGCTTCGCCGCTCGTTGATACAAGCACCGCTTCTCCGTCCTTTTGCAGAATAATCATATCACTATTGCTTATGAAGTCCATACTTGTCGGATTATCCAGCTCGTCTGTAACTAATTCTACCCCAAGCAAGACATCTTTTAATCTTGGCAAAGACTGTTGTTCCGGTTCCTCAGAATTGAGTTCTTCTTCAGGGTCTTCTTCTTCTTCTTGAGCGTATGCGGAGAATGTTATTGCTAAAGAAAATATTGCACTAACCATTGCAGTGACAGCCAAGATGATTAGCGGTGACATGAAGTTTTGCATGTTGGAATTCTGATGCACGCTTGGAACCTACGCTAAAACCAATCTGTCTTAGAGGTATTTATGTAGTACAAATCTCGGCTGGTACGCTTCGAGTACAATCGTTGTTGCCAAAGGTGTTACTGGATGCTCCTTCGCCTGGATTAGCAAAAGTGACGTCGGTCCCTTCATTCCTGAACATGATGTTGTAAAATACCTCATTGTCGAGACTTTCTTCGTCCAGATATATCCCAGCCCCGCTATCCATTAGAATGATAAAGTCTAAATCAACGTCGGAACTATCCTCCAACCTAATGCCTTCGTCGCTACGGCTCATTATGACGTTCTCTACCTCGGTATTAATAGATGCCCTATTAAGAACGCCGATGCGGTTATCAGAAAAATGATCCTGCTTCACATGCGTATCAGTACTATCGTCTAATAGAGCGCCAATGCCATTATCCCTGACATAAACATCCCTCATAGCTCCCCCAGTTGCGCCCGAGTATTCAACGCCGGTGCCAAAGCCAGTTACCATGCCCGGTCCTCTGATTCTCACTTGAATGCCTTCTTCAACACTTATTCCGGTGGTATTGGTGTCAGAACCAGGACCCCTAATCGTAAAACCATTCATAAATATGGTCAAGTCATTTCCCTCCACTGTTATTCCATCTCCTTCGCAGGTCATGTCGAACTCCAATTCTATATTTCCGGTTATAGTTTCTCCGCACAGATCCCCACCTTCCTGCGCAAGCGAAGCTTGCGGCTGCACTGTCAAGATGACGCTTGCTGCAGCGGCTATAAGTAGAGCGACTATCATGAGAGTTCCATTCCAATGAATCATTAATAACAGAGTCTTGTACTGTTTTATTGTATTTATTGGGTTAGGTTACTCTACCCTGGAGATTTGTTCCACAATCTTACAACAATGAATTTTATAAAACATTCTAATAAGATAAAAAAAAAGGACGCAAACAATCAATCAATATTCCAATCGAGGCATGAAACGAGGTTATTCATTTTCAGACTGTCTTAAGACGCTGGATCTAAAAGCAAGCCCCAATTATCATGATTTGAATCGCATTTTGTCGGTTCTGTTTGGACCGTAGTTAGGTGGAGCTTAATGGCGTATATGCCTTTGTAATTCTGTTCCAGTAGGGTCGGCTTGACGCTAGAGATTCAAACCTAGCTTGAACCTTTAGGTCTAGGTGCCTGTTTGGTTTTGACTTCCACCAGCTATTACTCTTTCTTTCAATGCATTAGCCGCCTGCTCCTCTTCAGCAGACAGGACTTCAGACTCTGTTTGGGTCGCTCGCTCTATGGTTTCTCCAGCACCCACCGACCCCGTCAAGCGTTCTCCGCTAGGAAGAACTCTGCCTAGACAAACGTCAGCCGGCGTGCCTTGAGTACATTCGTTGTACCCAACAAGGTTTCCATTATCGTTACCCACTACACTATTAATCTCGATGTCGCTCACTTCATTCCTGAACATGATGTTGTAGAATATCGCATTTTGGCTGCTTTCCTCGTCCAAGTATATTGCGGTTAGGCCATCCATTATAATGTTATAGTCGATGTCAACGCCAGTGCTTTCTTCCAGCCGAACTCCGTCGTCGCTATTGCTCACCTGGGTTTCTTCTACCACCGTATCGTGAGATGCCCTGTTAAGAACGCCGATGCTACAATCGGCAATATAGTTGTGATGGATTGTGGTGCCAGTCGTAGCATCTAGTAGAACGCAGATGTCACTGGTCCCTACATAAACATCCCTCATAGAGCCTCCGGTTGCGCCCGTGAATGCAACGCCATTGCCGAAGTCTGCTATCATGCCCGGTCCTCTGATGCTCACTCCACTAACTCCATCAACAAGTATTCCGGTCGTATTGCTGTCAGGTCCATCTCCTCTGAGCGTAAAACCATTCAGGTTTACAGTCAGATTACCTGCTGCTACTCTTATCCCATCTTCCTCGCAGGTAACATCAGCCGTTAGCTGGACATCACTGGTTATTGTTGATCCACACAAATCACTTGTCTGTGCCAGTACGGTTGACGGCTGGGAAACAATTATGGTTATTAGCGCGCCAAAGAAAAGTAAACCTGCTATAAACAAGTGCCTCATGTACTTTGGCCCAATAGACAATATGCTAATATAAATACATTTATGACACAGGACCCATATATCATATAATAATTAGAATCGTCTATAACCAATCCACAGAATCTTGTAAAAATCATACGCGTAATTAGCTCAACTTCAGAGAGATTAGTTATAAATAACGAGACCTTTTTATTATCGAATGGTATTGCTAGCGTGATGTCTGGCAAAGGCTCGAAAAAATACACACTTGCACTTGCTATAGCAGTTTCATTTTCTGTATTGATATTGTTTGTCCCTCTATCGTCTGGCCTTTTCGATATTGTTTCTGTTACTGGTTCAACGGAGAGCGACATTAATACTCCCACAACCAGATTTGTTTCAGTGCAAGAGTATGATGCAATGAAGAATTGTACTACTGACCGTAGCAAAAGACCCACTACTATTGAATACCTGACCTTTTTTAACTGTGGAAGAGTGTCAGAGTCGGAAAATGGTCAGACAGTAAGAGAATTCACCCTCATAGCATCAGACCAAAACCAGACTATTGAGGTAATGGACGGAGGATATGAGTTCCCGGCATGGACGTTCAACGGCACTGTACCCGGTCCGACCATGAGGGTTACTGAAGGCGACCTAGTAAGGATAACGCTTGTCAATGACAATAGCAGTGAACGCTCACATTCGCTCCACATGCATTCCATTCATTCCGGTGAAATGGACGGTGTAGAGGGCAGGGGCATAGTTGCGCCAGGTCAGAGTTTTACCTACGAGTTTGTTGCACGGCCATTTGGGGTTTATCCATACCACTGTCATGTCTCACCCGTTGCTGATCATATATCCAGAGGACTTTATGGGATGCTCATCATAGACCCAAAGGAACCAAGGCCGCAAATGACAGAATTCGCCATGCTGATGAATGGCTATGATTTTGACCTTCATCTGGAAGGGCCGGCATTTATCCCAACGGCAGAGGAAGCTGTCAATGATGAAATTCCTGACATTGAGGAACGCGACAATGAATTATATTCTGTCAATGGAAAGGCATTTGATTACGTGAGCCACCCGATAGAGCTTGTTGCAGGGAAAGAATATAGGATATATCTTGTAAACATGCTTGAGTTTGACCTCGTCAATAGTATACATATCCATGGCAATATGTTTGAATACTACCCGGCAGGCACCTCGATGAATCCGCAGCAAGTAACTGATATCGTAACGCTTAGCCAGGGAGAAAGAGGGATAATGGAATTTTCATATCCATATCCCGGCAGATACATGTTCCACACACACATTAATGAATTTGCAGACAAAGGATGGATGAGCTTCTTTAACGTGTTGGGGAATAGTAGTAGTACCGCCATTACTGGGAGTAGTGATAGCATTAGTAACAACCATCACCCGCTGCCGCAACAACAATAACAACAATAACACTTCCGATAACTTTTTTTATGACTCACCAGTGAACCAAGATGATGCCTGACAATTTCAGATTTACAACCAAGATACCAAGATAACAATACTGTATATATCTTACCACAGTTTGACTCAATATTATTAAGTTATACGCTTTGAATTAGTCCTTTGTTTTTTCGATTTTTTTAGCTAATTCCTTGCCAACAAATATTCTTTCTTCTAGATCTTTTCTGAAGCAAGCAATTACTAATTCTCGATTGTAAGCGGAGCCCAATTTTTTACTCATATAATATTTTACAGGTTCATACAATTGTTTTGCAGTGAGGATTTCATAGTCCTCATTTCGCTGGAATCTTCATAATCGTACTGTCAGAGCATCTCTTTAAGAGATACAAAGCACAGGCGGTGTCTCAGATATGCACCGATAAGTTTGGAGCTAAAAGCCTCATGACAGTAAGACTAGGTTTAGCAGGGCACTCGAAGGTCCATGACGGACCAATATCACAACAGCAAAACTTTAAAGCTAACAGCGCATTCTCATTGTCTATATGAAACGAACAAACCCTCACGATGAAATCAAGGGTTCGAGTCCCTCTCCCGGCGCTTTCTTTCAATAGCTGGCACACAAATAGCATCAGCCTTACGCTCACCGACAGTCACAAGAGCATCTTGCCCGCTTGTAAATGAAATCAAAACTTAGAGGCTCTACCTTCCTTTCCTTTTAATCTAGACAAAAAGAAAGGCTCATCGAGCTTCATGGCATTGCTCAGAACAACCGAGACTAATACTCCAAGCATAAAGCCACCAATAATGTCTGTCGGGTAATGCTGCATAACATAGATGCGCGTAAACCCTATAATGACGGGAAAGGCCCAGATTGCATATCCCATCTTTTTAGATTTATTATATACAGCATACCCAACTATAAAGGCAAAAGCGGTGGCACGCGCAGCGTGACCAGATGGATACGAAAATCCAGCGGCAATTGGCGCAAGACTATCGCTTTCAAGGCTAAAATTTTCAGGCAGTTCCGAAGCTGGCTCAAACCCATAGACTGGAATCTCCCTTCCAACCAGAGGTTTTAAGTACATGACCAAAACCACAATTACGACTAGTGCGATAAGAAATATCATACCCACTTTCCTAGTACGCCGAATTATAGTTAATACGATGCCCACAATGAACAGGGTTGTTACGTCACCAAGCGAAGTGATGACGATCATTGCCATGTCAATGCTGGGGTTGCTGCCATGTACTGACTTGAAGTAGCGATTGACTGCATCGTCTGCTCCAAGAGTTATCCCCGAAGCTACTACTGCAGTAAAAATGACGAATGCAGCCACAAGTATAATAAAATGCATCGATCGTGTCCTTATCATCCAGGGTGGTCTTACTGCTTCGCTTACTGACAACCAAAATGAAGGAGTTGCATCTTGGCGTTTAATTGTTTTGCCTGCAAATCATCTCCCATATCTGAGAAAGTAAATTACTAGAAGATATTGGCTGGCTCTATCTAGCAAATATGCAATATCATCAGCATTATTGTTTAACATTCAGTCGAATCAAGATTTCATCCCCTTACAAGAAACATCCAAGTTTGCTATCAAACTATTCAACCTGGAACCCTTTGTTATTAGAACTGCTGGACCGAGGTAAGGTCTGTTAGGTTCTCCAAGTGGCTCTTGGCTTCGTTCTGCGTTGATATCTTGCGAAGTTCGTTTTTTGCCTTCAATGCATATGACTGATACAGCTTGTCCATCTGGTTCACAAAATCCGTTGGTTTACCGTTTTTCCTTACAAGCATGTTAAAAAGTCGATTTTCGTTATTCCAATCAATAAGGTCGTCGTGTACTTGATAGGCGATCCCTAGCAGATTGCCAAAAGATGTCATAGTATGAACCTGCTCTTCGTCGCCTCCCCCCACTATGGCGCCAATCTTGGCTGATGCCTCAAAGAGTGAAGCTGTCTTATATTCTAGTACTTTGATATAATCGTCCTCTTTGATATCTATCTCCTTGCCAAGCTTTATCTCCATCATTTCCCCTTCAGTCATTTTGGTTGCAGCATCTGACAGCTCGTTGATGATGCGGGGATCTTTTAGTTTTGAGCTGATGTTTAGTATGACGCCCAGAACAAAATCTGCAGTAAGTATACTGCTGTTATAGCCATATTTTACGTGGAATGATGGCTTTCCGCGCCGCTGATTTTCCTCGTCAATAATGTCATCGTGGATTATAGACTCGGTATGGAGAAGCTCGATTGCAGTAGCGGCCAGGTACGCATCAGGTTCCACCCTTTTAGACTTTATACATTCTGCCGAAAGTACAAGGATTAAAGGCCTGATGCGCTTGCCCCCCTCGCAGGCATAGCGAAGTGGAGCATGGAACTCAGACCAAGAATAAAGGTCAACTTCACGCTTTAGAGCATCCTCGATCTTGGCCAAATGGACAGCAAACAGCTCGGTTAAAGGGTTAGCTTCGATGTTTCTCCTACTGCTCAAGAATTGGCTCTATCCCTGTCACTATTTTCAAACTCGTGACCATATTAATTTACTGATCTCTTCAAACTAGAGAGCATGAAAAGTATTAGACCGTGTTCAACGGGGGTCCAATTAAAAGGATTACATCTTAGTATAGACTAGATTTTTTATTTGTAGCCGCCAGTAGAGAATTTACCCGCGCAGTTACCTTTTGATATCTGTTCGTGAATTAATCAGAATGACAAGCAAATATCTGAGCGCACCCAGTATACAATATCAAATCATGACACAAATATCCATAGGTTGCTCCGGCTGGAATTATGGCGATCCTGTTGAAAAAGGAGGTTGGGTAGGCTCTTTCTATCCTGATGCTCAGACAAAACGTCTGCGTTATTATTCTGAATTTTTCCCTTCAGCTGAGTTAGACGCAACATTTTATCAAAAGTTTTATTCAAAGATGACTAGCGGTACTTTCTATGGCATGGTAAAAGCTACGCCTCAAGAATTTCAGTTCTCTGTCAAGGCGCCTGAGACTGTGACACATACAAAGCTCATGGATATCAAAAAGGGAGCAGTGGAATCACTCCATGACTTCCTTGAAAAGATATCTCCACTGAAGAAGGCAAATAAACTCGGCGCGATCCTGCTGCAACTACCACCTAGTTTCTCGGTTAAAGAATTCAAGGATGTAGAAGGTTTCCTCGACAGGATACCCGCAGGTTACGATTATGCACTAGAGTTTCGACATGCATCATGGCAGACTGAGGGACCTTGGGAAATGTTAAGGCATTATAATGTTGCAGCTGTAATGACAGACTCGCCTGATCCAAAGTTGAGCTACCTATCAGACGTTATATTGACTGCAGATCATTCCTTTATCAGATTTCATGGCCGAAACAAAGATTATTGGTATAACTATCTCTATGAAGAAGAGGAACTGAAGCCTTGGACGGAAAAGGTCAATAAAATAACAAATGACCCTAAAGCAAAGAAATTGCGAATTTACTTTAACAACCACTACGGCGGGAAGGCGGTTGCCAATGCCATCCAGTTCAAAGAGTTGATTGAAGGAAAGGAGTCCTCGGAAAGGGAAAGGGACACGAAAAAGAGAATATTGAAATCTTTAGCAAATGCAACAGCTCAAAAGAAACTCTCTGCTTAGGCATGATGGGTGTTAAGAGAGAGAGCTCCGACCAGCATATAGCAAAAATGATCATATATCTATCTGGGAATATATCTTCCAGTAGCTGCAACTTCTTATTTGGAACCTATTACAACATCTAAGTTGTTATGATTTATCTTCAGGACGTCTTCTTCCCTTCACCATTTTGTGACTATAGTTGTACAAAGTTAGAAGGCAGATTAGCCCTCATCCATGCAACCATCTACTCTTCCTCTTGTAGGTTTTACTTCAGGGGCATTATTGCTTCGCAAGAGTATATTTTCGTCGGCAACTGAACGTCCATATTATAGCCAAGTACGTCGTCTCCGGGTATGCATATCCTTTTGGTTGCTTTGGAAGTATTGTTTTACAGTTTTATATCCAGTCAAACATAGGTCTTCTATTAGAGGTACTTATTTATTTGAAAATGAGAGAAGAGTAGGCTCCATCTTCATTGTATCAACTCATAAACAAGAGACCTGTTGTAGCAATCATGATTTTGTCAGTTCCCGACTTCTAAATGGATTATTCTTTTAGCTTGGACACATTTAAGAAAAGTGTTTCATCATATTGCCAATGATACGCTCCTTTTCTTCTTCCAACCTGTAAATATCGATATATGGCAGACCGTTATCTTTAGCGAAAGTGTAGACCTTGGGAGAATATGATATTGCCAGACATCTTCTTTCGGTCATGTACGCAAAAATCAAGGAATGAAGCCTCATACAAATGCAGAAATCTGCCACTTTGAACTGGTGCATAAGATCGATTGGGTTATTTACTTTCTTGATTTGAAAGTATTCTGTATGTTTCATTCGGCTTTGTATTTTTAGCCCAAATAAGTCGTCCCTTTCTAATTGAGAAGTCTTGTGAATACAGAAAGGAACAAAATTAATAGTTGCCTCCCTCCCCCTCCTTTGTAATACTGCTTCTATGAGGTCATCTAGTAAGGATGCAAAGCACTTTGCGTAATAATCGGATAAGCATGGTTCTACATCTCGGGCACTAAGAAAAATCTGCAAAGTATCGTCAAACATTCTGTTATTATCTCCAACTGCAAAAGCTCTAGCATCTTCTTCGTCTTTTATCCACTCTTTAAGATACAGAGCAGCATCGCCAATTGTCTTAATTTCAGTATTATTGCTTCCATTCGCGAAAATTTCTAAGACACTTTTTGTAAAATTATCTCGCACAAACGCTTTTTTTATACAATAGCGAAGCGCTATGGATAGCATAAATCTCACCGGTCGTCTATGTATTACCTCTTCTGCTGCTACACCAAAAAAATGAACCTCTGAGCGAAATAACTTAAACAGAATTGCAGGAACAAGATAGTATAAGGAAAAAAATGTGTGATTAGTTATCAAAGTTCCTCCCCCTATCAATATTACCTTTTTCTTACTTGATAGCATAGTCCTCAGCAAACCGAAGAAATATCCAGAATATATCTTAGCAAGAGCAGTCAGTCCCGATTTTTCTAATGTCTGTTGTATCTCCCTTGGAGTATAAGTGAAAACGAACAAGTCTTTTGCTTTCTTCCTAGTGATTAGATATCTTGCTGTGCCTAGCATTATCGCATCGTCTCCAATATTGCCATAACCAGAGGCTGAAAAAATTATGTATTGGGTATCGTCATTTGAAGAAGTTTTTTCGACATTAATCATTTCTCTGACCCTTGCAGCAATACTTTCGGGAATTTGAACAGATAAACAAGTTCTTCTAGAACATGCTTTACGTAATCCGTAGCGAATTTTCTAATTAGCATGAAAACTGGATGAAGTGAGATAAATACTATAAAACATTGTATCACCTATGGGAACTTCAGAGCAAAAGCATGAATGCAAGCTATGCGGCGGTGTTCCCCTCAGCCGAGAGCTGAGCGATCATTCAGGTACTCATTACACTAAAACCGAAGGGTAGGAAGACCAGGCACGACAAACTTCTGGCATATGTGTTTGTTTCGTTCATGCACAAATTCGTAAAAATACTACTTATCACAAAAAACCCTTTCTGTCTATAGAAGATCGTTTAGATCTTCATTTGAGAACAGCGTCCCTCTAATGCATCAAAATCAAAGTCCTGAAAGAGCAGATATCCTATAAATGGTCATCACATAGGTCATGATCATTATGTCAATATCAGCTTGTCAGCATGTAGCGCAACTGCGAGAATATGTAACGGTGCTTACGCCTTTAACTCTTATGTCAAAACAGGGTATAAATTGTGCGCAGGAGCGTAGAACCTCTCACAGACTGGATGAGGGATGATATAGGCAGTGGCGGCTCAAAACATAAACCGGGAGCGAGTGGTTGAAGCATGTGAAGAGAAGGATTTTGAAGTAGTGCAGGATGCTGACTATGACGCTAGCCGTTTAGACATAGTGTGGAACATCAATGTTCATACTGCACTTGCAACCATCAAATTTGGCTTGATAGTTCTAGGTGTAGAAGAAGAGGACGGTAGCTATTGAGTGGCTGGCCTCTCATGGGGGTGTGATTAGGCTTGATTCCATTTCATTGGGATTATATCCAGAACAGCAATAGTCAAGTGTTATAACACCAAGTCAGCAGCGAATACCAGAAGGAGAAAAGATAAGGAAGCAGGATGAAAGGGAGAGAGAAGAGAAGTTTGATAAATACAATAAGACCTCAAGGAGAAAGAATGGAAAGAGAATTAAAGTTTGACGAGAATAGCAGACCGAAAGGTCAAAAGAAAGTATTAGAAGATTGATTAAAGCAAGTCCCTCTTTTACTTCGTTTTGTCTTCTAGTGATTTATCATTTTACAATATTGAAAATCACGCCATGTAAGAATATAGTGTCATATGGCATAGAGCATGGAATTAGAAGAAAAGAAACAGCTTGTTAGATTAATCCATGCTAAAATAAAATATCTAAAGTTAATGAATGAGAGAGCTTATAGATTAGTGTCATCTATCTTTTGAAGGCCAATGTTATTTATACTGACTTGAGCCCATGTGGAGGGGCTGAAAGATTAACACTTTTAACTATGCACGCATTATCTCAAAAAGGCCTGAAGCTTGATTTTACTACATGTGTTTATCCAAACCTGGAGGAGTTGGAAAATGCATATGGTAGCAAAATTGCTTCCGTTATCAAGAAAGCAGAAAAAATAAACATCCTTAACTCCCTTGATGATTCAGTTATAGAAAGGATCCTTGAGAAAGGCAATTATGATATTACAATAAATACACATGGGGATACTCTCCCCTTTTATCATCATTCATTATCAAAAAGTAATGCTGTTACCTACTGTCACTTTCCTTCGGCAAAGTTTCATATAGATTCAGAAAATCTTGAATATCTCCGTGATATAGGGATAGGAGGAGACTTCACGCAGGTTTATGAGATGGATTATTCAAAAAACATGAGGGCCCCTGACTTTAACCTGGAGACTAGACAGAAAATCAAGAAATATTTTGAATTTCTCAAGGTGAAGTATGATAGTTTGATGAAAAATACTCTGGTGGCTGCTAACTCTGAATATACTCGCAGGACGATTGCGCGTCTTTTCAACATTAACCCCAAAATCCTTTATCCTCCAGTGGATATCGAAACTTTCCGCAAGGCAGCGTTAAAGTCCACTTCTCAGAGAGAAGATATAATTCTGGTTATCTCTAGAATAGCACCCGATAAGGAAATCGAAAATGCCATTGAGCTTGCAAGAATAATACGAGACAGAGGTGTTGCAAGAAAAGGCATGGTTATTGTTGGAAATTTGCATCGTTATGATGAGCAGTATTATCAACAATTGAAAAAGATGATTTCTGACTATAACCTGTCAAATCATGTAAGCTTACAGACCAATGTTAGTTTCAGCAAACTGACTCATCTAATGCAATCGGCAAAAGTTTTCTTCCATCCGCGGATAGATGAACACTTTGGAATTTCAATTGTCGAAGCAATGGCTGCAGGGATTGTGCCAATTGTTTCAGATATAGGCGGCCATACTGAATTTGTTCCATCCAAATACCATTTTCATTCACTTGATCATGCTGCTGACCTCATTGATTTAGCCTTTGAGGCAACAACAGATTCAGATAGACTGGCCATTAGCAAAACCACAAGTAAATTTTCTAATGCAAACTATGTCAAGTCCTTTAATCTAATTCTATCAGAATTGCTAAATGACAAGGGTATCATCAATTGAGATAGACTCATTGACCTGGATATAGTGATATAATTAAAACAGCCCATAGGGATCTCGGGAAAAGTGGGATCAAAAGAGTAAGGATCGTAACATGAGAGAGAAAGAGAAAGAAGCGCTACAAAATATACAGAGGTGCCTCCGCCTCACTTGTCTTTTTATTTTGTGCAGCATAATGCAGTTTCATAATTAGTAAATTGCTTTGTATGGAAGTATAACTTAGCATCTATAAGACGGAAAAAAATTGAGCCTAGTAAGCAAACCCTTCTTTTATCTGTAAATGATGTTAAACTGCTATTGATTCCACATATTAGAGGGGTTTTATTATGTTATGAAATCGCCTAATCATTTTGACTGGCACTAAGATTTCGGCCTCCGGTAGATTTTTGTCGACCCTTTTGCTTTTCCTATACGGATCCTGTGATTTCTTCTTCCATCTTGCTTCTTTGGCTTGCTGCTTCTCTATCTGGATCAATAGAATCAAAGCCTGGGTTGGTTGGAGGAGTAGTATTGGCTGTTGGCTGGCGCTTAGCCTGTTAGGTCTTGACATGTCTAGCCACTGCACTTCAAGCAGCATAGGGGTTTGGCAGAAAATTTCCAGTCGAGGAGACTCGGGGATTGGCCGTATGATAACGAGATTTGGTTGTTACTCAATGGTAGTTATGTATACCTTCCAGCTTACAATACCCGTAAAACATCTTGAGTATAAGATTATAGAAGAATGATGACAAATGTTTCTATGTATGTCTATAATATTCTTTTAATAGTTATAAACAGTCGGAACATATTACAGCATTGTACTCGCAGTCTTCTTTTCAAAAACCTTTCGAAAAGCTTATTGGTAAACAGGTCATTATTTCAATTGTGGAGAGTGGAAGATGGAGGATGAAAAAGTAGAATGAGTCAGACTAGAAGAAGATGGGATGTTGATAACCCTAATGATCAGATACGTGGTGCAAATAAAGATCTTCATACCAGATTAATGGGAATCGTTACACGAAGAAATCTAAATCCACATTTATCCAAGGGAGATTCTTCTTCTATTTCCGAGATTGTAGAGATATTAATCACTAATGGAGTAATTACAACAGAAGAGGGAAAATCAAGAGAATCTGCTCAAGTAATCACAGCGATGGCTGATAGAGTCGACAGAGGCGAGATAATTACACCAGTGGAATTTGGTAATGGAACTTATACCGATTCAATAGCATGGTTTGATACTACATTGCCAGACATTGAAAGACAATAGTTATATCAAGAGGCAGGAGAAGAAGACACGAAATGTCATATAGCTATGAAGAAAACGACGATTTGCATGGGTGCTGCGCTGTAAATTGTGATAAACCCGGGACAGAGCTTTTGATAATGAAATCATGGACTGGCAGTAAATACGGAGTAAAGGAGAGCCAGAGTACTAATCATCCCGTTCTAGCGGCTATTATTGCAAAAATCATATGGCAGAGAAGTTAGAATCATTAGCTAGACAATATAGATCAGGTGGAAGTAGTAGTAGTGATGCCGGCACTGCTCTCGACGTGAACTTGGCTGCAACGACGCCGCAACACTGATATTTCGCCTATAGAGGTATGTTTTATTTTATAAAGCAGTATCTCCAAATAATATGTGGGGTTGTAGTTGATGTGGCATCACCAGAAGGACAAATAATAATTTGTGGAGAATGCGGTGCCCCAATGGGGAGCGGGGTTATACAGAGAGATGGTACCATAAGATTTGTGTGCACTAGGAATCTTGGACATATTCTATTTGTACGCCAGAATAATTAACAATAATATACACTCTCTCCTCCAAACCATAACTTCATGCTTTTTCTTATAGTTTCCATAAGCACTGTTAACATACTGATCGGGATAATTAGCAATGAGGCAATCCTTTTGCTTCTGCTACTTCTTAAAATAAATAAAAAGTAGAAGGAATATGCACGCAAGTAGGCAGCAATTGTTTAATTTTTTCTTAAATTCGAAAGACATGTAACGTATAAAAGCGATAGCTTCGAACCTGCACCATCAAAACTCGCCAGCTGACCCTCTCACCCCCAAGCATAGAATGAAAGAGGGATCAGCCAGCGAGGGCATGACTACGTGTATGAGTTTCTCTTACTGTATGCCCACAGATGGAGAGGCTCATGCACGCATTCTTTCGCGTACATTCGACCTCTTAAGCTTTTTAGAGAATTTTTGTCGATACTGAATTTTATTTTTAGTACTAGAGGCACTTTTCGGGTATGAATGTGGTAGAGGGTCGTAAATTAACCATCACCATCAAAAAGGTTGCTGTGATATTTCTTCTCTCTTATCTTTTGGGATTAATATTATTATTATCGCTGCTATCGCCATAAGCCGTTTTATAATCTTGGTAATAGACTTGTTTGATGATTTCTGCCAATGCCTCAAGCTCCGCTTTATCATTGAGCTCGTTCTCTCTTTTTGGTTCTATGCCTAATGACTTTAGCTCATTTTCCCAAAAATCTTTCTTGTCTGAAGGACGCTCTTTCATGAAGGCTTTGGCTATGGGGGTCATAAAGGGTAGCAACATTGTTTGCGTAGCTGAGAAATTTAAGAAAATAAAAAGATATAGCCGGGCATAGAACCCATCTAAGAATTACGTAAGCCCTTACCTGTATGTGTCATATGAAGGCGGTAATATGATTCTTAAATTCAAACTGACTTCTTAAACAAAGATAATGAAGATGAAATGTTAAACATTAAATCTAATGGACAATATGTGCATTTTCGGTGATTCAGATTATAGATGCACCCGGATGACGTAAAGGCAATATGGATCTGTCATGAGTGCAAAATGAAATTTGTTTTTCATAGTGATACTGCTGATCACAAGAGTTCAACAGGGCACAAAGTGATTGAGAAAAGAGCTATGATTTCATTAGCCGAAACTTTCACGAGATAATTTAACAGTAATGCAATGTCATAGGTGAGTATAAGCCTCTATCCACAATCGAGTCTCCCTCTTCTTCTATAGCTGTCCCTACTACCTCTTCGGCTTTACAATACGCCACTTCCATTTTCTTTTACGAACATAGCATTGAAAGCACAGAGGAATTACGTCTCTTGGGTTCCCAGTTGACCCATTCGCAACGAAGAAATTTGCTCTATCTTTAACACATTTTTGGCAGGAGGAGCTGTGAGGTAGTTTATCTTTGAGTAATATCATAATAATATATGGATAATCATCAAAGCTTCTCTACCCATGTTTCTTCTTTTCGCTCGCCTCACAAACATAATGTTGATATTGTTTTATCATTTTGCTCTTCTGGTCGCCTAGCTCGACAATTGCTTTGCTTGATCTGCTTCTGAAGGTCCTTCCTTGTTCTGTGATCTTGTCTTATCGCCTTTTAAGCGTCCGAGTCCTGCAATCTCTATTCTTCTTTTTCTTGCTGACAACCTCTTTCCAAATCATCACCACTGTTGTATTCTTCCTTCTTGTGGATATAGTATCCACATTCATGTATTCAGTATAATTGAGAAAATGCGCACCCACGTATGCACGCACACAGAGTGTGCTGTGGATACAACAAATAATATAGCTGTACTAGGTGTCTATTATTTCCGCTTATTGTTCTTGTTGTTTTTGTTGTTTTACTTGACTAATCTCCATACCCATCTCCTCTTATGCACATAACATTGAAAGCAGAGTGGAATCACCTCCTTTGGGTTTTGTAACGAACCCTTCGTTGCAAAAAAACCAGCTCTAGTGGTAGCGCATTTGAAGCATTTGTAGCTAGAGGGTTTATGTCTTAATGCTATGTCCGTTGGAATAGCTGGGGGAGTCATTGTCATTTTCTCTCCTCTTCTGCCTTTCTATCAAGATCCAATAATGGAGACAGCATCATGACAATTTTCAGAACAACCTAGTACGTCAGATAGCGAGATACAAGAATATGATGTGACTATGAACTGCAATTCTCTCATAATTACAAACGAGCAGGTATACTACATTATTAAAACCTTCAAGCAACCGAGCAGTTAGAGATAACTAAGAACCTTTACTGAAATAAGCATGTGAGAGACCCAGAGTTCACAAATTAAAGGTATAAAGTTTAGATACTCTGAAATGAGGCATCCAAATTTACATGGGAGTGGTAGGGCTCGGCTTTGGAGTTTGATCAGGCAGTGAAAGCGCTCGATGAGCGCATAGAAGTTCTCAAGCAAGAACTCCTTTTTGCAGTGGCTAAAGAATGCAGACCTGAAAGCACTACTCAAATTATCAAAATCAAAAGAGAATTGGATAAGCCGTAGAGGAGAGAATGAAGTTACTTCAGATTTATTGTAGACCTCATGTTTCAGACATCGCTACAACAACGACTAAAAATGGTCAATAGGTCTCAGATAAATTAATAATAATCAGTCAAAAAACTGTTGTAATCGTTTATGCAAAAAGAACCACCACCATCATCAGCATAGTGAATAGTTTTTCCCATAGTTATAGCGAACTGGCTTACAGCATTCAGATATCGAGCAACATCCAAAACCCATATCTAACATATGCAGTATAGAATGTGTGTCATGTCCAAAGCCGACCTTAATCAGAGACTGAATAGGGTGTCTGAGATAAAACTCAGTGTTAAAGGTAGAAGATCAGGCAGAGATCTCCCTCGACCCGTATGGTTTGTGCTTGAAGGCAACACTCTGTATTTACTTCCAGTTCAGGGCTCTGACACCAACTGGTATAAGAACATGCTAGTTGACCTGACGTTGAAGATTTCTGTAAGCGGCGGAGAAGAAGAAATAACTGCAAGAGGTAGACCAATAACAGATAGTAATAGGGTTAACGATATCGTAAGTAAATTCAAGTCTAAATATGGCGAAGGGGATGTGAAAAAGTATTATCCGAAAGTTGATGTAGCCGTTGAAGTCCCGCTCTGACATATCGATTGGGTGGTTGGTTCTTGTTTGATTAGCTTGTCTTTTGACTATGCATTCGATCGAAATTGTCAAATATTAATTATCATACGTTTTCAGTACGTCAACAGATATTCGCTTGTTCCTAAGAATTTTCACTTCTTGCCGCATATCTACAACAACAGTAATATCTAATATCCACTGCTTCATTGTTGTCAAGAGTAAGAACTGCTATTTGCCCTCTGCAGCCATTCTAAAGCCTCAAGTTTCGCAAGCAACGTATCTGTCTCTTGCATTTCTTTGCTATTCTCCAATAGTTCCTTTTTTCCTAATAATGCCTCCAATATTTTCCAGGTCCTCATTACTAGACCGAAAAGCGTCTATTGGTATCTGAGCTGTTATATCTATCTCGACCTCTGCTGCAATTATTACAGGAATTCCAAATGGTGTTGTTGCCACGCCCATGGCGGTGCGAGCGTGCTGTCCGACTTCCGGACCGTATAACTCCAAGATAAGCTCAGAACATCCATTAATCACGGCTGTAGTCTTGGTAAATCCTGCTGCCACATTTACAAATCCGCTGACCATGAGCCATGCTGTCACTCTATCTAGGTCGCCCAGCTCTCGTTTTAAAGTCCCTAGGATAGAGAGGGTAGCGAGGCGTGCAGCTTGATAGGCTTGTTCTAGTGTGACATCAGCGTCATTGCCAACCTTGCCAAACGGACCTGCAATTGAGCCGTCTGGATTCTGAGGTCCATGTCCTGAGATAAACGCCCTGTTGCCTCGAACACGAATCCATGATGGAGGCATTTTCATTTCTGGATTAGCACCTTTGATAGATTCAGGAAGACCAAGGTTAAGTGTCTTCAACTTCTCTTCTACTATTGATTGATTGTTTTTTCTAGGCTCACGGTTATTGCTTTTTGACACTACTGCGCTAGAATCTATCCAGTGATTTAACTATATTCATGTTTGTAATTGCATAACAATTTGCGGTTCCCTCTGCAGTAATTCTATTTACGATGAAAATATTATTTCCCAACAGCACTAGTTTGTCTCACTGTAGAGAGACAGGAGGTATCTGACGAGGCTACTCATAGCTCGAAAATCATCTTCGTGTGTATTAGATGAAAAAGTAAACGAAGGATCAGATATCAAGACGGAACTTAGCAGAGCGACAATACCTCCTTGGCAAATTTTGTTCAAGACAGACCACACCCCAGCTATCAATAGTCTAGTATTTCCTGGAAGTCACTAACCAACAAAGCAGATAAAAACAAGCTTGTTCTTATTTAAGCGAAAGATGTTCCTTAGCAAAAAGGAATTTTGACTATCTTAGCGTTAATCGATAGTCCGGCGACGATTATAACTATACCCTAAAATGCAGACTTCAAAAGAAGGTAAAACTATTCGCTAGAAAGAGCTGTCCCTCTGGTCGAACAAGATATGTAGAGCTTACAGAATTCTGTAAGCTTACAGAAAATTGTAAGGCGTCTAATGCTAATGCAGGTCAGGCTGATATAGAGTATTAGATGGGAAAGGATACTACTTGGCAGCACTGTCCGGTCAAGCATAGCGGACTCGAGAGTCGCACCTGATGACACGAAATCAAAACCAAATGAATCAGAATTATACGAAAAAGATGCTCCGGCCGGGATTTGAACCCGGGATCAGCGACTCGAAAGGCCGCTATGCTTGACCGGACAGTGCAGCCGTATTGAGAAGACAGCTACTACACCACCGGAGCTTTCGCAAACTGTGTAAGAACCTTCCCATAAAATCGTTTCTTACTGGAATTCATAAGGTTTTTCTATTGGAGAGAGAAAGGAGATCATTATATGGACAATGTTGTTCAAAGGATTGATTTAGAAATCGAGAAACGCAGTCTGCTCAAACACTCCTTCTACAAGAGGTGGTCAGAGGGCGCACTGACAATCGATCATCTTCAGGGTTATTCAAAGGAATATTTTCAACTAGTAAAGATAGTCCCAAAGTTTGTTGAAAACATTGTTGCCAAATCGACACACGGTCTTAATATTATCAACAGTAATGCTCGCGAGGAGGCCGAACATGTCGATTTATGGATAAGGTTTGCCAACGCACTTGGCATTTCAAGAAGAGATCTTATCAACTACGATGGTTCAGAAAAGACCACCGAAGCTGTCGACAAGTTGATGGGACTTTCAACCCTCACGTTTGAGGAAGCGGCAGCAGCAATGTATGCTTACGAAATGGAGCTTCCAAAGATAAGCAGGAGTAAAATCGACGGACTCAAAAAATTCTATGGTATGGATAGCGAGGATGCAACAAAATATTTTGAAACACACGAAGAAGCAGACATTAGGCACGCGCAGGTATGGAGAGAGATCCTGCAGAGCATCCCAGCAGAGAGGCAAGAAGCTACATTTAATGCAGCAATCAAGTCACTGCAAGCACAAAACATGCTACTTGATTCGGTCTATGAAAAGTACGTCGTCGCCGGAGATAGCAGTCGAATTTACTGTTAGCTAGCCGACGACAACACAATTCTCCAAACCTTTATACATCTTTTACTCTTCAATTTTTTCTGTATGGGCCCATAGCTCAGCCTGGCAGAGCGACCGGCTCATAACCGGTCGGCCAGGGGTTCAAACCCCCTTGGGCCCACTCCGATATTGGTTCTGGCAATCATGCAGTATCTTTCTTAACCTGTAAACTGAACGTTCTATAAGGAGTGACACCTAGTCTTACCTCTAGTATGAAACAGACAGACCCTCATCTCAAGGAGGTAAATCAGAATATAGAGGCAAAAACACCGGATGGTTGTGAGGAGTGTTTGCGAATGGGTTCTGATTGGGTACATCTACGGCTTTGTTTATCATGTGGTCATGTAGGTTGCTGTGACAATTCTCCTAATAAACATGCAACAAAACATTTCAAATCGACTAAGCATCCTATTATAAGATCTTTCGAACCCGGCGAGACATGGGAATGGTGTTATGTTGATAACATTCTGATTGGCTCGCATCCCGGTCAGAAGAAAGATGATAAAATAAAAACTCAAGATGCAAAGAAAGAAGAAGTAGTAGGAAAAAACAAATACCTTAAGGAAAACCCACATTCATTTTTCTTACAACAGTCATCTTCCCCTAATCGCTCTGTTGGTCTCAATTCCATAATGAAAAAATCTCAGACTAGAGTCCGGAAAACGCTAGAAGGAAAACCCGAGTTTGTCATGTCTTTTGTCGAAACACAAAACGTGCTAGAGCGATTTGCTGAATCTGAGACCACTTTTGTGGTTTTGCATGTTGATCTTGTAGGATCAACAAAGCTAGCTATGAAGCTTCCTATAGACAGGCTCACAATGATAATTCAAGCTTTCAATCAAGAAATGTCTGTTGCAGTTAAGGCATTTGGGGGGTATATTCTAAAATATGTAGGAGATGCAGTCCTTGCATTTTTTGTTGTTCCAGGAGGCAAATCTGAAACCAAAGTAGCATGTATTAATGCAGTGAACTGTGCAAAATACATGCTACGAATAGCACATGAGGCTATAAATCCACTTCTTAATCAGTACAACTGCCCTGAAATAAATCTAAGGATAGGAATAGACATTGGCGAAAACGCAATAATACAGAGTGGTTGGGATATTCACTCTGACGTTCCCAGCAGGCACAAAAATAATAAGAATGCTATCATCACCAACCACAACAAAAAACAACAACATCTTCTTGTAAAGAAGCCAGTCTATGATGTTTTAAGTTATACTTTAAGTATTGCGGTAAAAATGACTGCCCTTGCGAACCCTAACCACCTAGTAATTGGAGAGCCAGCGTATAATCTATTAGACGACAAGCAAAGATCTGAATTCCAGCTCCTTGATATTACTCCCGATATATGGAATTACGTTTGCCAGAATAGTGAGGGGAACGTATATAGTCTTTATACGAATGTCTAAGTAATATTCTTCCTCAATCCATAGGCTTTATAATTACTGAAAGCCTAGAGAATTCCGGAAATTTTTTTAGCTGGCCTGATGTTTACTATTATGAACCTTTTCAAAGAACCGATATCAGCATGGAGCCCCTTGGGCCCATTAATTTGAATGTGCTTTATTGCGGGTTTTGCAAAACAAAAAGTGAGAAAGCAATTTCTATTAAAAAAGAGAAAAAAGACAACAGCAACAGTACAATAAAAGCTACCACGAGAACTCGACACTAGCTAACCCTAATGCGATGTTCCTTTATACATTGAACAGGCCATAACTAGAGAGCAATTTTCTACAAGAGTTCGATATTTTTGACAAAAATTGGTTTGAACGGTAATGATCCGATGACGAATAATAATTCAATAGAGTAGCCCTGCAGGATCTTATAGAGAAGGGAAAGCAGGATCCAAACTAGATTATTGATAAAGTAGTAGCCTTTCTGATAGAATACAAAGACCGATACGATCGTAGAAATTAGTGGGTCAACTATTCGCAACTGTATCAAAGTAGTTATCAACCATTAATTTACTACAAAAATACAGCCAAGAGAATTATAATTATGCGTAAGTCGTGAAGACTCTCCTCAGTACGGTGCAAGAAATATCATACATCATAAGGTTCATCGTTGTAGGCTCTAGGCTCTATAAACTGGAGACTTGGAAAAACTTCAGAAGAAGGCCGGGCTACCACTGCTACTGCTACTAAATGTAAATAAGGAATTTAATGATGATGTTTAGACTGTGAGGTTGCAAAAGAAGAAGAGGTTAATCATTGCCATAATTGTCATTATCATATTAATAGCCGTTCCAATTACCTCCTTTGCTATGACTGGGTAATATTAGAAGTTAAGTAAAAGGAGAGATTGAGAGCACAATACTAACTGTTTGGCTTAGCGAACACTCGAATTGAACAATATAATTGATAATACGATTAAAATGCCACAAGATAATTTACGCAATTTTTCATTTAAATCTAATTTAACATTTTTCATATTCTCATTTGACTATATGGAAGCTTCCTCAAGTACGACATGATGAATGCCATTCCGCCTGAAATTACTCCTATGCTCAGCACCGCTGTAAACGTGGCAATTGGAGCAATGAATTGATCCATAATTGCAGTATTTTCCTGTAGCGAATCACTTCCGCCCATTATTATGCCTAATACGCCTGAACCTGCTAGCCCAGCAAATATCATGGTGATTGTAGTGGCTGCTCCGCCGACGTTCATACCTACAAGGTGTATCCACGCAAGGAAAGATCTGAAACCACGAATCTGTCTGCCCATGGTTATTTCTAAGTGATTGTAAAATACCGCAGTTACTGCTATCGCTACTATCAATATCATGTAAAAGATGTACCCTAAGAAGATCCATTTCGCCGGACCCTCAAATGACAGGGACAGGAACTCAATGATGTTTGTTCCAGAGGTTAGTGTCTGTGCAGCTACAAAGGCCAGCATGAGCCCCGTGATTACCGCGCCCTGAACTATGGCCGCTATTATGAACCTGTTGGACCACACACTGCTGAAATAATTCCTTGCACGTTCATCAGACACTGTAGTCATGTCAGTAGCCTACCTATCTATACCACTTCTATTTCTGGAACAACTTCTGGAATAACTCTCTTGGATCTAGGACGTTCCTTACCGAACCTATTTTCCCATCATCATTCACGTGGAACAATCCGCATACAGTCACTGGCGGCGTGGTAAGAATCACTTCGTATACAACGCAGACATCGTTGCCATCCGCAATCACCTTCTTGATCTCCGGTGGGGGATAGTTCGAGTGTTCCAGATAGTACATGTAGGCCTCAGCTTGGTGAAAAGTGATTGATTTAAAAGGACCTGGTGCTAGGACCGATATGTTATCGCTTATGTAGCTTCTAACAGTTTTCCAGTCTTTTCGTTCCATAGCCTGCATGAACTCTGTCACAATTTCTTTTGCGCTTTTTGCAGTTTCATTTTTTTGCATGGCATTCCTTGGGGATTCCTGCAGTTAAGCGCTAGCCTAAACGATTTAGGCAAAGTACCCGACAGGAATTAATACAACATCTCCCTTGATTCATTTCAAGGAGAAATGTCTTCGTGGACGCGCTCGATGTGAAAATCTTGCGGGCCTTGATTTCTGAAAGTAGAGCCTCTCCGTCGAGCGCGGAGGTAAGGTTATCGCTTAGAGCTATCGCAGCACGTATCGGAGCAGATGACATGACCGTGAATTATCGTTACAAGAGATTGCAGAAGGCGGGCGCTTTGTCTGATTGGCATCTTATTGTCAACCCTTCTTTCTTCGGCCGTAGTGTACTCGACATGGTGGTGGATGTTCAGCCAGAGTCGGAAAAGACAGACATGATTCGCAAGCTCAAACTTGTTGACGGCGTCATCATGATATTGACTTTCTTTGGTAGGGCTTTGAGGATTCTGAGCATGTATAGCACCAACGAATCTCGTTCCCGCGCCGTCGAACTGATCTCCCGAATTACAAACGCTGAGCGGATAACTCAATCTCGCATGCCCCTCCCATCAAGCCGGACCAAACTTCTGACTGAGACAGACGTGAAAATAATTGAGGCCCTTTCAAAAGACGCACGCAAATCCTCAGCCCTGGTTGCAAAGGAGCTCGGACTCTCGACAAGGACGGTTAGAAATCGAACAGACAGATTACGGCAAGAGAATACTATCTTTACTTTTCCCAGTCTTAACATATATGGTATTGCCGGACTTATCCCAGTCGACCTATCCTACACCTATTGCAATGGAGCAAAGAGCTCTGTCGACCGCGCCGTGCTCACCCGCTTCGAATCAAGCTACCTTTGGGGTGGGTTTTATGACCCAGACCGCGGCTTCATCATGTTAAACGCGCCCACGATGGGAGATGTTCCGAGAATCCTAGAATGGGCAAAATCGCAGCCAGGAATTGCAAGCGCCCGGATCGATTTTCCCACTGAGCAATTTAGCTACCCAGAGAAATTTATCGAACTACTACAGCTCGGAAACAAAGGAGCAGCGTTGCAAAAGAATGCGATCTTGTGAGTGCAGAAATATATCCTCTGACCCAAATTAAGCATTAATAAAGTTGGTACTTTTTGATTCCCGAATACTTTGGCAGAATCATTCACGTCTAGAGTTTCTTAAATTACCATTTGGTTAATTCATAGACACAGGTAACTGAAAAACTGATGCAAAAGTTCATTTCATTTCATTAGTTCATCGAGTCCCAATTTTGAAGGTTTTTTCTGCCGAGTCCCTCTGGGCCCGCACCGAAACAAAAACTTTATAGCTATCTGTGCACAGCCTCTAATTGAAACCTATGCTTTAGTGCTTCTAAAAGCACGGGGACCCTTGGACGCACCAATTCTTCAAACAGGTGTTATCAGATCTTTTTTTGACCGTGTCACCAACTATTCTAATAACTTCTAATTGTCAACCTGGTCTTTTCCAAAAAGATGATGTGCTATTTAAGAAGTCACTTCATAGAGACGAGGATCCTTGTATACTCTGCCTCTAAATTGGTGATTGGCTTGATTACCAAATTAAGAAACGCTCCTCAGACACTCAATGAAATTTCTATGATTTACCAGCATTACTACAGAGAATAAAAAATACACAATTTCATTCTCTACTTCTTTGATTTGCGATGGTCCCATGTTGCATAAAATCTTGGTGATATTTCTAATATGATGGCGTCTCCTTTTCTGATACTGCTTATAATAGCCTGCGACATACGGTGTTCAATACTTCCAAGGTATTTGACTACTATTTTTTCAATTATGGGTAGATTATAATTAATATCCTCAGAGATTCTTACGATTCCCTTCCCACGAACTCCTTTGTATGGAATATTGTCATAATCAACGCAATAGTATATGACATTATTTCTTCTGAGGTTTCGTGTTTTCTTAGCATCCTTCCCACTTTCTATGTAAATTTTCTCATTGTTATTGTCAAAGTAGTACCATGTAGGATGAATGTTGGGTTCACCCCTCTCATCTAAAGTTGAAATGTGAACAAGTTGCTTGGTATTAACCAAGAAATGTCTAACTTCGTCTTCTGTCATAGGACCTCCAAATTCAGGTTCACTTGCATCGAGAATTTTCATTAACCCCCTGGCATGTTGTTTAGACATATAAAGAGAGCGAACTAGAAGTCGGTTCTGGCAGTTGATAGGAAGCAATTGACATAACTCTTCGATTTAATTTCGAATCACAAACTTTAAAGTTGGAGGTTTGTTGAACCCCTTTACATGGAGGAATCAAACCCCCTTGGAATCGCCTGCAATTGTATCGAGTCCCAATTTTGAAGGTTTTTTCTGCCGAATCCTCCATACCCGCGTTTTCTTGTAAAGGATGTTCATCATACGAAGAATATCTCCGATACCTCCACTCTCTCCATTAGATGAAAATCAACTCATATTGCGGCAAGGGCAGTAGATATATCTCCAAACGTGGAGGTATTATCCCCACCGCCACGCAAATATCTCCAACAACACGGACATAGATTACGTTGGAAGTCTCATTCTTCTTTCGGGGGGTATACAATTACAAGATCAAGGGTTTGGAGAGAACATCCTAGCTGAAATGCCCGGAGACTTGACCGGAAGCCATGCGTGGTGAGATCTCCAGTCCCGCAGTTGCGCCACTACATTGCTCAGCCCTTGTACTCGTCGTGGCGGAGCCACCAGACGCTAGTCTCGTTGCGCCCCTTGGGGGCACGGTCGAGCCACTGATACATGCCCCAGAGGCTGTCCAATCCGCGCGCGTAGGTGGAATAGGCGTGGTAGACGACGCCATCCTCGAGCACGAACGCACTCATACCCGGCTTCTCGCGTGTGTACGTGGCCACGTCAGTTCCGGACATTGCCGCGAACTTCTGGTCGCCGGTTCCCGCCCCGCTACTCTGTGAACCCTCGCGCTGTTGCCATGCTGCCTCGCGCTGGTAGTTGTATTCGATGCCTCCCTCGCGCTGTTGCTCCTCGGTGAACCAGACGTTGAAGTCAAAGTTGAAGTCGCTGCCGAACGAGGACGCCCAGGGAAACGTCCACCCCATCCGCCGCTTATACTCCTGCAGCTTCGCAAGAGGCGCCCGAGACACTGCCCAGACCATCACATCATGGTTGGCCAGGTGGACGACGAACCCATTGAAGCCATCTGCGATCGCTGAGCAGGCTGGGCACCCCGCCTTGTAGTCGGGCCCGAACATAAAGTGGTAGACGAGGAGTTGCGAGCGTCCTCTGAAGAGATCTGCCAGCGAGGCGCTTCCCTCATCGGTCTCGAATCGGTACTCCTTGTCGATACGAACCCATGGCAGTTCCTGCCGCCACCGCGCCAGCTCATCGCTGCGCCGCGTGAGCTGCTTTTCCGCCTTGAGCAGCTCGAGCCTTGCTGCCAGCCACTCTTCACGTGTCCCTTTCTTGTGCTTCGTCATCGTTCTTGTCTCCTTCCTTCTTGTGTCCTTAAGGCTTTCCCAGAATTGCGCCATTCAGCCATATCATCAATGGACATATGAACTGCAATTCCTTCACCATATGCTGTACCATTTGTTTTCATTGCCGACCAGAACGTCCCTATGTCGTCCACATATGAGTCAAGAAGCTTGTCTTTCCCTTGAAGTGAAACCTCAATTTTGCCATCACCTATTGGTTTTAAGCCTGCAACCTTTCCACATGCTTCTCCGAGCACTCCACCTAGTTCCATTGACGCGCTTTCCGAGACGCTATAGATAAGATTTATGTAATTTTTTGCCAGGAGAGACCAGCTTGAGGAAGCAAAAACTTTTTAGCTGGCCAGATGTCTATTGACACAGAACCTTTTCAGAGAACCGATATCGGCATGAAGCCCCTTGGGCCCACTAATTACACGGATTCAAATACGACAATAAGTAAATGCAAATTAGTCGACAGAGTGTACACTTCAAGTACCAAAGCAAAATCATCTAGCGAAAACATTCTTGGAAAAAGATCTAGCTGTATGAGTTATTAATAGCCAGTAAACTCCTCCGCTTTGATCCTGTCCTTTGGAATCCGCAACTGGTTTTGCATTACATCTTCTTTTAGAGCGTTTATCATGGCAGGGGGTCCACAAATGTAGAATATCGCATTACCAATTTCTTCCTTGCTTAGGTGCCTTTCAATCATTGTTCTGTCTATTCTACCATGTTCCCAACTCCAATCTCCTTTTTTTTCCGTGACACTGTTTGAAGCATCTGCCATTCTGTGCTGCTCCTTCTCCGTGTCTTTTACTTCTTCCGTTATAGTAAAAACAATCTTGAGGTTCTGATTTTGTGCAGACCATTTATTAAATTCGTCCTTGTACAGGATGTTATGCCTATTTCTATTAGAATCAAACATTGTAATTCTTATGGGCAACTGCTTGTCTGTTGCATACTTTATCATACTTCTAAATGGAGTTACACCTATGCCACCGGACAGAAATATTGCAAGCTTTGAATAGTCTTCATGCAAAACGAAATTGCCTTGTGGCTTTGAGACTTTAACTTGCTCACCTACTTGGATAGCTGTTAGCCGTTGCTTGTACGGCGTATCACGTATCCTAGTACTTACAATCAGGGCATCTTCCGTAGGTGATGAAGTAAGCGAGAAATGCCTTATTGGTCCCCTGCTGTCATTATGGACATTATCAAGCGGAAAGAAAGCAAACTGACCTGCTTTGTATTCGAGATACCCATCCTTTGTAAACCAGAAGGTCATGATGTCTGTCTCTTCAACTTTTTGCTTCTTGGTCAAAGTCAAGCTGGAATATGAAGCTGTTTGCTCCTCAGCTTCCTTAGAAACAGAGGTGGTACTTCTTTCAGTTTCTATTGTTGTTTGCGACGGTTTGGGTTGAGGGCTAACCATAATATCGCCACTGGATTCTTCAACCTTCACAGAGTATGACTGCAGATCTGTTGCCCATACAGTTTGTTCTGAAACTTTTGCATTTCGTACATCAAATAGAGCATAGTGCCACGGACATTTCAGCTCGTATCCCTCTAAAGAGCCACCCTCTAACGGTCCCCCTTCGTGTGAGCAAACTGCATCCATTGCATAGACGTTCTCCTGTACCATTGCCAGAACAATCGGCTTGCCTTCTACATCTACACGTAATAGTTTCCTTTCTTTGAGATCTTGTATATTAGCAACTTTTTTTTGCAAAATTGGCATCATTTTTGCGCCCCGCTTCTGATGATGATGATGATGTTGTGTCTGCAGTATTCATTTCCAAGTGCCATACATTCCTTCAATTCAATCCTTGCGTCTGGTTTGTTACCCTCAAGTGCTTTTGAAATTATTTTGTCATGAAGACCATGACAAATCATGTCTTGGT